>JAGRMK010000400.1:0-629 GCA_020441345.1 Paracoccaceae bacterium | reverse complement strand
GCGAAATGGGCGGTCGAGGGGATCAGCGCGCGGCGCAAGCGCAACATGGGCCGGGTGCGCGCGCTGCAAGACCTGCGTGCCGACCGCGCGGCGCAAATCCGGCGCCAGGGCACGGCGGCGATGGCGCTGGAAGCCGGGCCCCAGTCGGGTAAGCTGGTGGTCGAGGCGACGGGCATCAGCAAGGCCTTTGGCGACACGGTGATCCTGAAGGACTTCAGCCTCAAGGTGCTTCGCGGCGATCGCGTGGCCTTCGTCGGGCCGAACGGCGTTGGCAAGACCACGCTGCTGAACCTTTTGACCGGGACGATGCAACCCGACAGCGGCACGATCCGGTTGGGCACCAATCTGGAGATGGCGGTGTTCGACCAGACCCGCGCCAAACTGGACCCCGAGGCCTCGCTTTGGGAAAACCTGACGGGCGATCCCCTGATGCGGGTCAGCGGGCAGGCGGATCAGGTGATGGTGCGTGGCCAGCCCAAGCACGTCGTCGGCTATCTGAAGGAGTTTCTGTTTGACGAGGCCCAGGCTCGCGCCCCGGTGCGAAGCCTGTCGGGGGGCGAGCGCGCGCGTCTGCTGCTGGCGCGGATCATGGCGCGCGAGTCAAATCTGTTGGTGCTGGACGAACCGAC
>JAGRMK010000399.1:3562-7850 GCA_020441345.1 Paracoccaceae bacterium | reverse complement strand
GGTGGAACTGCACGGCATAGAAATGGCGGCTGGCATCGGCGGTGATGGCAAAGGGCGCGTTGGGCGAGGTGCCGTAGACCTCGAACCCTGGCGCGATCTTCGACACGTGGTCGCCGTGGCTCATCCAGACCTGCTCTCGGCCCGCGTCCTTGCCGCTGCCGCCGGTGAACCAGCCCTGCAACAAATCCAGCGATCCCGAAGGCGTGACATAGGCGCGCCCGAATTCCGCAGTGCCATGACCGCGCTCCACGGTGCCGCCCAGCATGTGCATCATCACCTGCTGGCCATAGCAGATCCCCAGGATCGGCACGCCCATCTCGAAGGCGCGTGCCGGGGGGCGCGGCGAGCCGTCGCGTGTCACGCTGTCGGGTCCGCCCGAAAAGATCATCGCTTTGGGCGCGAACTCGGCCAGGAACGCATCGGTGACGTTCTGATAAGGGTGGATTTCGCAATAGACGTTCAACTCGCGCAGACGCCGCGCGATCAGTTGCGTCACCTGGCTGCCGAAATCGATGATCAGCAGCCGTTCGTGGGGGCGGGGGGCGAGGATGTCGGTGCTCATGTGCTGGCAATAGGGCGCGGCGCGCGCGCGCGCAAGCGGGCGCAGGCGCCGAAAGCCCCCGCAAGACGCAAAATCCGCGTCCCGGTGCGGCGATGCGGACGAGACGCCTTGCGTCGTTTGTCCGCCGCGTTACCATTCGGGCGTTATCCAGGATGGAGGTTTCGATATGAGCGACCGGGTTCCGACATGGCGGATCGTCCTTGCGGCGATACTCGATTTCATCACTGTCTTCGTGCTGGGCGGCTGGGTGATAGCCCGGTTCACCGGCAACCTGACCGAAAGCGGGTTCCAGTTGTCGGGCATGCCCGCGCTGATCCTGTTCGCCGTGATCATCGCCTATTTCGTGCTGGCGCGGCGCATGGGCGGCACGCTGTGGCAGCGCATCCTGCGCGCGCGGCGGTGATACCGCGCCCGGCGCAACGATGACCGGCGGTGACGGCATGTCGGGATTCGCCGTTATGGGACGTTTCCTGTCCGTCGGCTGACGCGGCATTTCCCTATGTCTTCGCGCACGATCATTCTGGCGGGAGAAGAACCGATGAACGAGGCCAATACCCAAAGACGGGCACGCGGGGGAGGCGGGGCTGCGCGCCGGGCCGAACGCACGGCGGTTTCGGTCGAAACCGCGAAGTTCATCACCCGCAATATTCCGAATTTCGAGATCCTCAACGAAGAAGCGTTGCAGATCATCGAATACAACGCGGAAACCGTGCTGGAAGAGATCGGCGTGAATTTCGTCGAGAACCCGGCCGCCCTGCAGTTGTGGCGCGATGCCGGGGCCGATGTCACCGGCGAGCGCGTGCGCATCCCGCGCGGACTTGCGCGCCAGCTTTGCGCGACGGCGCCCTCGACCTTTACCCAGCATGCCCGCAACCCCGAGCGCAACGTCGAGATCGGCGGTCGCAATCTGGTGCTGGCGCCGGTCTATGGCCCGCCCTTCGTGCGCGACAACGAAGGCGGCCGCCGCTACGCGACGATGGAGGATTTCCGCAAGTTCGTGAAGCTGGGCTACATGTCGAAATGGCTGCATCATTCGGGCGGCACGGTCTGTGAACCGACCGACATCCCGGTGAACAAGCGCCATCTGGACATGTTGCTGGCGCATATGACGCTTAGCGACAAACCCTATATGGGGTCGGTGACCGAGGCCGTGCGCGCCGAGGATTCGGTGCGCATGTCCAAGATCCTGTTCGGTGAGGATTTCGTCGACCGGAACACGGTGATGACCTCGCTGATCAACATCAACTCGCCGCTGACCTTCGACAACGTGATGATGGGCGCTTTGGAGGTCTATGCCCGTGCCAACCAGGCTGCGATCATCTCGCCGTTCATCGTCGGCGGGGCGATGGCGCCGGTGACGGTGGCGGGCACGCTGACCCAGGTTCTGGCCGAGGTTCTGGCCGGTGTTGCCTATTCCCAGCTGATCCGCAAGGGAGCGCCGGTGATCTTCGGCGCTTTCGTGACCTCGATCGACATGAACTCGGGGGCGCCCACCTTCGGCACGCCCGAGGCCGCGCATATCACCTATGGCGCGGGGCAACTGGCGCGGCGCATGAACCTGCCGTATCGCTCGGGCGGGTCGTTCTGCGGCTCGAAACTGCCCGATGCGCAGGCCGCCTATGAAACCGCGAACACGCTGAACATGGCGCTGCTGGCGGGGGTCAACTTCATGCTGCACGCTTGCGGCTGGCTTGAAGGGGGGCTGGTCTCGTCATTCGAGAAATTCGTGCTGGATGCCGACCAGCTCGGCGCGTTGCACCACATCGCCAAAGGCATCTCGATGGACGACAACGGGCAGGCAATGGACGCCCTGCGCGAGGTCGGTCCGGGCGGTCATTTCCTGGGCTGCGAGCATACGCAAGCCAATTTCAAGACGGCGTTCTGGCGGTCCGACGTGTTGGATTACAAGCCGTTCGAAACCTGGGAAGAAGAGGGCGCGCGCGACAGCGCGACGCTGGCCGCGGCGCGGGTGCGCAAGCAACTGGGCGACTACCAGGCGCCGCCTCTCGACCCCGGCATCGCCGAGGCGCTGGAGGCCTTCGTGGCCCAGCGCAAGGCCTCGGAACCCGACGCCTTCGGGTAGGGAAAAGCCGCGCCGCCGGGGGCATCGAGCCCCCTTGGCGCGGGGGGGCCAGCCCCACGCCCCGCCGAGGGGGTTTTCCACCCCCTCGGATCCCCCGAGAGTATTGTCCGGCAAGATGAAGCGGTCAGCCGGGGATCGGCATGCGCCGGGCTGCTTGCGGTCAATCGGGTTGTGATCGGGTCATGGGCATGCCCCGTGGGCCGCGGAATTCGGGTTGGCGGAGCCACCGCCGCGGGCGCCGGTGCTTTGCATCGCGGTTGTTTCCGATTTGGCGGCGGGCGGTCTGTTTCTGCCGGCGTGCCTGGCGTATCAAGATAGGGCCGCACCCGGTCGGGTGCGGCGTCCCTACTGCAGAGGAACGAGAACATGTCCGAACCATGGTTGCCATCGCTCAGGACCGCCACGCCGCAAGAGGGCTATGACCTTGCGGTCAAGCTGTCGCGGATGGCTGTCAAGATGACTCAGCCCGACGCCGATATGCGCAGCCAGCTGCGCGCGGTTTATGAACAGGACGCATCCGCGCTGATCGCCGTTTCGGCCGTCGTTGCGACGCATTTCCAGACCGTCGCCAGGGCAAACAATTACTGGCTGGACTGAAACCGACCGGCCCGGGTCCGCGCCACGGCTTGCCGGGGGGGCATTAATCGGGGATCGGCAAGATCGTGGTGGACTTGATATCTTCCATCGACAAGAGCGCCGTGACGTTGTGGATCTTCACGTCGCGGATCAGGTTTTGATAGAATGTGTCATAGGCCCGCGCGTTTTTCACCCGGACCTTGAGGATATAGTCGATATCCCCGGCCAGACGGTGCGCCTCAAGCACCTCGGGTCGGCTGCGAACCGAGGTCAGAAACCGGCCCTGCCAGTCAGGGTCGTGTTCGGCGGTGCGGATCAGCACGAAGAAACAGGCCTCCAGCCCAAGAGCCTCGGGATCCAGAAGCACGGTCTGGCGGCCGATCACCCCTGCTTCGCGCAGCTTGCGGATCCGGTTCCAGACCGGAGTTTTCGACGATCCGACCTTGCGCGCGATATCGTCGAGCGACTGGCTGGCGTCCTCTTGCAGTTCCACAAGGATCTTGCGGTCGAGCGGGTCGAGTTCGGGTCTGGTCATGCGCGTGCCTTGAGGGCCGACGGGATGCGGGCAGGAGTGTTCTAGCCGTCGTGGCGTCACGCGTCCAGCAGGCCCCTTGCGTTGCCGTCGCGCTTTGGGTTGAGTGGCGCAAATCCGACGCGGAGACAGAAATGGACGGGACATTCGATTACGTGATCGTCGGCGCTGGCTCGTCCGGGGCGGTTTTGGCAGACCGGCTGTCGGCGGCGGGCCGCCGCGTGCTGGTGCTCGAGGCCGGGGGCAGCGATCAGCGGTTCTTCGTGCAGATGCCGCTGGGCTATGGCAAGCTGTTTTACGATCCGGCGGTCAACTGGGCCTATCGCACAGAGCCCGATCCGGGGCTGAACGGTCAGCGCGACTACTGGCCGCGTGGCAAGGTGCTGGGCGGGTCATCGTCGATCAACGCGATGGTCTGGATCCGGGGCGATGAAAGCGATTACGACGACTGGCAGGCGATGACCGGGGCGTCACATTGGGGACGCGATGCGGCACGCGCGGGTTATCGCGCCATCGAGGACAACGCCGACGGCGC
>JAGRMK010000399.1:499-3538 GCA_020441345.1 Paracoccaceae bacterium | reverse complement strand
TGCATATCCGATCGAACAAGGACGCCGCGCATCCGCTGGTTGGCCCGTTTCTGGACGCCTGCGCGGCGGCGGGCTTGCCGCGCAACCCCGATTTCAACGGTGCCTCGCAGGACGGCGCGGGGATCTATCAACTGACGATCAAGGGCGGCCGTCGCAATTCGACGGCGCGCGCCTTTCTGCGCCCGGCCTTGAAGACCGGGCGCGTGGCGCTGCGCAGCCGGGCACAGGTGACCCGTGTTCTGCTGGAGGGGCGGCGCGCGGTCGGGGTGGAATACCGATGGAAAGGCGCGCTGCATATCGCCCGCGCCGGCGAGGTGATCCTGTCGGGCGGCGCGATCAACACGCCACAGATCCTGATGCTGTCGGGGATCGGGCCGGGGGCGCTGCTGGCCGAACACGGTATTCCCGTCATAACGGACCAGCCGAATGTCGGCGCGCATCTGAACGATCACCAGGGCATCAACTATACCTACCGGATGACCGTGCCGACGATGAACGACATCCTGCGGCCGTGGTGGGGCAAGGCGCTGGTGGGGATTCGATATCTGTTGACCGGGGGCGGGCCGCTGTCGGTATCGATCAACCACGCGGGCGGGTTTTTCCGCACCGATCCGAGCCTGTCGCGGCCCAACATGCAGCTTTATTTCCAGGCGTTTTCCACGCTCATGCCGCGCGACGGCGAGCGCCCGATCCTGAGTCCTGATCCGTTCCCCGGGCTGTCGATCGGTCTGTCGAACTGCCGCCCCTCCAGCCGTGGGCAGATCACCCTGGCCAGCGCCGACCCGTTCGCCGCGCCGCGTATTCACGCCAATGTCTTTTCGACCGACCAGGATGTCGCGGAAATGCTGCAAGCGGTCAAGTTCATCCGGCGTATCGCCGCGCAAGCCCCCATCGCCGGGCTGATCGCCGAAGAACTGCGGCCCGGCCCGGCGGTGCAGGGAGACGATGCGTTGATCGACGATTTCCGGCAGCGATCCGGCACGGTTTTTCACCCCAGCTGCACGGCGCGGATGGGGCGCGACCCGGCCACGTCGGTTCTGGACGCCGATTTGCGGGTGCATGGCATCGGCGGGTTGCGGGTCTGCGACGCCTCGGCCTTTCCGACCCTGATCGGTGGCAATACCAACGCGCCGGCGATCTTGCTGGGATGGCTGGGGGCAGAGCGGATTCTGGCGACGAAACCTGTCACGCAGGTTTGATCCGTATCAAGGCCGGGCGCGTTTTGGGCGGGCATGATGGGATTCGAGAGATCCTTCTTGGCAATAGCGGAGCGACGGATGACACTTCTTGTCACCGATAGCGGGTTTATCCCCGACGACTGGGCCGATGGCTATGTGCCCCTGGCGGCGCTGTCCGATACGGCCGATCCGACACTGAACGTGGCTGTCGATCTGAATTCGCCGGTTCTGCGGTCGCGTGAATGGGACCGGCTGCGCGCGGCACTGCCGCGGATCGGGCTGATCCGTATCCGGTTGCGCGATTTCGGCGATGTCGAGGCCCTCGATCTGGCCAGCACCCTGCGGCGTCACCAATATGGCGGTCGGTTGCGGGCCCATGGGGCGATGCTGGCGCGGTGTTACACGCTGGCCCGCCGTGCCGGGTTCGACGAGGTCGAACTTGACCCCGCGCAGGCCCGCCGTCAGACCTGTGAGCACTGGCGCAACGAGCCGGGCTGGTTCCCGCGAACCGACCGGATCGCCGGTGGCCTGCGAAGCGGCGCCTAGACCCTGCCGGAGACGTGTCGGGGTTTCGCGCTTCGCGCGTCACAGCGCCGCAAGCCGTGCCCGGGGCCATGACCGGGGTTCCGTCTTGGCCGTTTTCCCCCTAGACCCTGCCGGGATGTCGCGCGCCCATGGCCGATGTCAACCGCTGAACCAGTGAAAGCCGATCCATGTCCGATACCGCCTCCACCCCCAAGGTCAAGACCCTGCCGGATGCTCAGACCGTCACCAAGGTCACGCACTGGACCGAGCGTCTGTTCTCGTTCCGGTGCACCCGCCCGCAAAGCCTGCGGTTCCGGTCGGGCGAATTCGTGATGATCGGGTTGATGGGCGACAATGGCAAACCGCTGCTGCGTGCCTATTCGATCGCCTCGCCGTCCTGGGATGATGAGCTGGAATTCTATTCTATCAAGGTGCCCGACGGACCGCTGACCTCACGCTTGCAGCATATCGAGCCGGGCGACCAGATCATCCTGCGCCCCAAGCCGGTCGGCACGCTGGTGCACGACGCCCTGTTGCCGGGCAAGCGGCTGTGGTTTCTGGCGACCGGCACCGGCATTGCACCCTTTGCCAGCCTGATGCGCGACCCCGAGACCTATGAGAAATACGAGCAGGTAATCATGATGCATACCTGCCGGGATGTGGCCGAACTGGAATACGGGCGCCGTTTGATCGAGGATCTGCGCAACGATCCCCTGATCGGCGAGATGGTCGAAGGCAAGCTGCATTACTATCCGACCACCACCCGCGAAGAGAGCCCCCACATGGGCCGGATCACCGAAAACCTGACCTCGGGCAGGGTGTTCGCGGATCTGGGCCAGCCCGGCCCGCTGACGCCCGAGACCGACCGCGTGATGGTTTGCGGTTCGCTGGGCTTCAATATCGACGTCAAAGCAATCCTCGAAGGCTGGTCCCTGCGCGAGGGGGCGAACTCCGAGCCGGCGGAATACGTGGTCGAAAAGGCGTTTGTCGGCGAATGATCGCTGTTTGACGGATCAGTCAAGCAACTCCATGGGGTCCGGCGTCGGCGGCAGGCCTGTGAACTGCGGTGAACCGCCCGGAATCACGCAGCAGGCGGTTTTCTGATCCGTGAAGGCGTGCCGAAACACGCTCAAGCCGCTGGTGTCGTCCAGGGTTCCGGCCTGCAAGAGCATCATGCCATCGAGTTCCACCGGCAGCGGAGATCCGCAGCGACTGCAAAAGCTTCGCCGGTAGGCGGGGGGCTGGTCGAGCAGCGGCGCCTCGTAGGATGCGATCCTTGACAGATCTCCGGTCCACCGGAACCCTGTCAGCGCGGCCGCGATCTCGGGCGAGAACA
>JAGRMK010000399.1:0-411 GCA_020441345.1 Paracoccaceae bacterium | reverse complement strand
AGGCATCGTCCCGACAGTTTCATCAGCGCCTCGCTTGTCGCGTGTTCGAAGGCTCGCATGGTAAGGGGCAGGGCGCAAGGTGCGGGGTTCGCATGCAAAAGGCCCCCGCGCACCGGCGGGGGCCCTTTTTCTGTTTCGAGCCGGTGTTACAGGCCCAGCAACGAGCGCACCTGCTCCAGCGCGGCAGGCAGCAGTTCGGGATTGTCGCGTGCAGCGGTCAGGGCGCGTTGTGCGGCGGTCTTGCCCAGCCTGCTCAGGGTCGAGGCGTCGATGGCTGCGACGGCCTGATCGTAGTCAAAGCCCTCGGCGGTGAACAGGGTATCCAGCGCCATACCCGAGTCGATCGTCGCATCCGGCGCAGCAGCATCAGCCGTGTCAACAACCGGAGCATCGGCGCCGGCCGCGTCTGCG
>JAGRMK010000024.1:7150-7882 GCA_020441345.1 Paracoccaceae bacterium | reverse complement strand
TCCATCGGCGACCATTGCACGTTGTCGCACAGGTTGCGGGCGTGCGTGACGGTGGCGTGGATCTTGTCGACCATCGCGTCCTGGGTGAGCGCAGTGATTTCGCGGTGCAGGGGCGACGTGCCGATGAAGGTGTGGATACGTGGACGCGCGGCATGACGCACCGCGTCCCAGCAACGGTCGATGTCGTTGGTGCTGGCGCGCGCCAGCCCGCAGATCACCGAGTTCTTCGATTGCGCGGCGATTGCCGAGACGGCCTCGAAATCGCCATCCGAGGCGATCGGGAACCCGGCCTCGATGATATCGACGCCCATTTCATCCAGCAGCCCGGCGATTTCCAGTTTCTCGTCGTGGCTCATGGTCGCGCCGGGGGATTGCTCGCCATCGCGCAGCGTCGTGTCAAAAATCAGAACGCGGCTCTGTTCGGTCTTGTCGGTCATTGGATTTCTCGTGCTGTTTTCTTGGTGTCCTTGGCGGGGTGCCTGCCGGATTTATCAGGCAGGCGGGGCGCGCTGGCTACGTCTGAGCGGTCGCGCCCGAAGGCACGCTCAGACGCCGCTAAGGAGCAGCAGACCGCGCGATGCAGCACCGCGACCGGCGGAGGCCGGTTGGCATTCTGGGTCGACAAGGGTGCGCTGGCGTTCCATGCCGGCGACTATACGGGCGAACGCAGAAAAGAAAAGAGCGAATTCGATGCGTTGCGCCCGTACGGCCCCACCGTGGCTTGCGAGGAAA
>JAGRMK010000024.1:0-7089 GCA_020441345.1 Paracoccaceae bacterium | reverse complement strand
AAAGAGGGGGAGGTCGAAAACGACCGCTGTGTCAGGCCGCGAAGAACCGCTCGGCAGGCAGATACCCGGCCATACGCGCGGCCTGCGCCCACTCGGCCTCGAATGCCGTGTCGCCGATCATCAGCACCTGGTCGGCGGGCCAGTTGCGCGCTTTCAAACCCGCCAGAACGCCATGGCGTATCTGCGACCAGGGGTCGAAGGGCCGCGGCGCCGGCGTCGCGTGGTCGATCAGCGTCGCGCACTGCGCCAGCACATCGCGCGGGGTCAGCGGCGACTGGGCCAGCACCCCGCGCCCGGTATTGGTAATCGCGCTCAGAACCGCGCGCCTGTCGGGCGGCAGCGCGGCGTTCTGCGTCAATAACCGCAGCGCGTTGGTCGAGAACAAGAGCGCGATCACGTCATGACCCGAGGTCGCGCGTATCGACGCATAAGTGCGATAGTCCAACCCGATTTCAGCGGCCCGCCGCACACGCAGGCGCACGATTTCAATCGGCAAGGTCGGCAGCAGATCCTTGCGCGCCTGTGACCAGCAGTGCCGGTGCCATCCCTTGCCGGGCTCCAGTGCCGGGCCGTTGTTGTGACCAGGTCCACCCATGTTGCGCGCCTCCGACCAGCTTTGAGACAGCCTGACGGGGCGCATCGATTCGGGCACGGAAAAAACGCGGAGCCTGACGGGCCATCGGCACTTCGCCCGTTTCTTCAGCGATGCGCCTGTTTTCCGGGCATTTCCCGAACAACCCGGATCAGCCCTGCGCCGGAGGCCAGGGGCGTTGCGCATCGGCGGCAATCCAGGCCTGCACCCAGTCGGGCAGCGCGGGGCCGGTGGTATCGGTCTGGCCCATCGCCGCGACCAGCGATGCGGGCGGCAGGATCCCGCCGTCGTGGGTCGTGGCAAGACGGATCAGGATGTGATTGAGGGCTTCTCCACCGCGCCACATCGACTGTTCGATATAGAGAAAGCGGTGATCCCAACCGATACACCGGCTGCGCATCTCGACCCGCTGGAACATGCGCACGCGACGCCGGTAGCGCACGCTCGACCCCGCAACGGTCATCCCCCAGCGATTGGCGCGCAGCGCGTCAATCAAGCCGATCCGCGTGGAAAACGGCAACCGGCCCAGATCATAGAGCGTCAGCGTGCGCCCGTTGTTGAGTTCCATCCACGGATCCAGATCCCAGGGCCAGCAAACATGATGCGACACATGGGTGTCGAACAGGCCGATGCGCGACCCGCGAACCATGAGTTGCTCCTTGATCAGACGGAAAACCGGATACATCGTGCCTGCCTTTCTTGCGGCGCCGTCGTGAACCCGGAACGCAGCGAGGTCAAGCGCGGCCTTGCGTCACCGGGCCCCTCTTTCCCGACGGGTGTTAACGGAACGGTGACATTTGTCAGCCAGGCTTGCCGTGGCGTATGCGTTGCCGAAACAGGACCAAAAGGCTATGATCAGGCACGCATCAAGCGGAGGGCATCATGACGACCGTGTTCGAAAAGGCCTATTCTCGCGCCGAAAAAATCTCGGACGCCGTGGTCCATATCGCTGGACTCTCGCTGGTGTTGATGGCGGTGCCGGTGCTGATCGTGTTGACCGCCCTCTATCGGGGAGACGCGGCATCGGTCGCCGGGGTGACCATCTATGGCGTGGCCCTGTTCGTGATGATCCTGTTCTCGGCACTTTACAATATCGGGGAAACCTCGGGGTTCGGCGCCGCAAAGGAATGGCTGCTGCGCAGGCTCGATCATTCGGCGATCTATCTGAAAATCGCAGGCACCTATACACCCTTTACCCTGTTGTCGGGGCATGGCGTGGCGTTGACCCTGGGCGTCTGGGCGGCGGCCTTTGCCGGGATCACGTTGAAGATCATCTCGCCGGAGCGGTTCAAATGGGCGGGGCTTGGGCTTTATCTCGGGATGGGCTGGGCCGGGATGATCGCTGGCGGAACGCTTTTTGCCGCCTTGCCGATGCCTGTCCTCGTGCTGATGATCACGGGCGGTGCGCTTTATACTCTGGGCGTTGTCTTTTACCTGTGGCGCGGGTTGCCGTTCCACTACACGATCTGGCACGTCTTCGTCCTGGCTGCGAGCTTCGTGTTCTATTCCGCCGTGATGGTCTTTGTGTTCCTTGCACCGCCGGTCGTCTGATCACTCCTCGGCCAGAACCTCCAGAAACGCCGCTCCAAAACGCTCGGTGGCCTTGTCCCCGATCAGGCGGGCAAGCGACGATAGGTCGCGCGGACGTTGCTCTGCCAGCCGTGCCCGCTGCGCGGTGCTGAGCGAAAGGGGCTTGAGCGTTCCGCAAGCCCCCCGTGCAAGCGCCTGCTCGGTCTCCAGCAAGCGATCATAGAGCGAACCGCCCCCCCGGGACGCCAGCCTGACCCGTGCCGGATGGGTCACGGTTTCAGCCTGCCCGGTGATGACGGCAAGGAAACTGGCGCCGAACCGGTCCAGCTTTGTCGCCCCGACACCCGTGATCCGCGCGAAGGCATCCAGCGTATCGGGGCGCTTTTCGGCCATCTCGATCAGCGAGCGGTCGTTGAAGATCACGTAAGGCGGAACCTTGGCCGCCTGAGCAAGAGCGCGGCGATGGGCCTTGAGCGCCGACAGCATGGGGGCGTCGTCGTCCGAGACCAGCGCCCTGGGTTCGGCCCGGGATCCGGCGGACTCGATTGAATCCGCACGAAACGTCAGCCCGGATTCGCCCCGCAGGATCGGCCGCGCGGCTTCGGTCATGCGCAGGGCACCGTATCGCTCGGCGTCGGGGCGCACCAGATCGCGCCCCATCATCTGACGGAACACGGCCTGCCAACTGGCGCGTTTCAGATCCCGGCCAACTGCAAAGGTCGGCAACTGGTCGTGACCGCGCTGACGGATCTTGTCGGTCGCATTCCCGGTCAGGATGTCGATCAGATGATTGGTGCCGAAGCTTTCGCCGGTCCGCAACATCGCCGACAGGGCTTTGCGCACGGGCTCCGTGGCGTCGAACAGTTTTGCGGGGGAATCGCAAAGATCGCAGTTCCCGCAGGGTTCCGAGATCTCGCCAAAATATGCCAGCAACATGCGGCGGCGGCAGGATGTGGCTTCGGCGAGGCCCAAAAGCGCGTTCAGCCGCCCATGATCGGCCTCGCGACGCTCCGCCGGGGCGTTGGAATCGTCGATCTGCGCGCGGCGCAAGCGGATGTCATCCGACCCGAACAGCGTGAGCGTATCCGCCGGCAATCCGTCACGCCCCGCGCGCCCGATTTCCTGATAATAAGCCTCGATGGATTTGGGCAGGTCCGAATGGGCGACCCAGCGCACATCGGGCTTGTCCACCCCCATGCCAAAGGCAACGGTGGCGCAGACGATCAGCCCGTCCTCGGTCTGGAACAAGCCTTCGACCTTGCGCCGCTCCCAGTCTTCGAGCCCGCCGTGATAGGCCCGGGTCGGATGGCCCGCATCGGCCAAGGCCTTTGCCAGCGTCTCGGTGCGTGCCCGCGTCGCACAATAAACGATGCCGGATTGTCCGCGGCGCGCCTCGGCAAAGGCCATGATCTGCTTGCGCGGACTGTCCTTGACCGCGAAGGCCAGCCGGATATTCGGCCGGTCGAACCCGCGCAAGAAGGTTGCCGGGTCGCTCCCATCAAATAGCCGATCGACGATCTCGCTGCGGGTCGCGGCGTCGGCGGTCGCGGTGAAGGCAGCCAGCGGCACGCCCAACGTGCGCCGCAACTCGCCAATGCGCAGGTAATCGGGGCGGAAATCATGCCCCCATTGGCTGACGCAATGTGCCTCGTCCACCGCGATCAGACCGCACCCGGACCGCCGCAGCAAGCCGGTGGTGGCGCTGGATGCCAAACGCTCGGGCGCGATGTAGAGCAGTTTCAGCCGCCGATCCTGCAGCGCGGAAAAGATTTCTTCGTTCTCCTCGGGTGAATTGCCCGAGGTCAACGCCGCCGCCGCGACACCGGCCTGCTGCATCGCGCCCACCTGATCGCGCATCAGCGCGATCAGCGGCGAGATCACAACCGTCAACCCATCCCGCGCCAAGGCCGGCAGTTGATAGCACAGCGACTTGCCGCCACCGGTCGGCATGATGGCCAGAACGTCCTGACCGCCGATCACCGCGCGCACGATCTCTTCCTGGCCGGGGCGAAAGTGCGAGAATCCGAAGACCCGCGCCAACAGGTCGCCGGGGTTCTCGCGGTCAAGCGCGGGGTCGAGGGGCGCGGGGTCGAGGGGCGCGATGCTCACGTCGTCAGCGGAAGGCCATGATATTGTTGGTGATCACGATCTGCGCCGCATAGATCGCTAGCAATACGATCAGGGGTGCGAAATCGAGCCCCCCCATATTCGGGAGGAACGCCCGCAGGCGGCTGTAGACCGGATCGAGGATCTTGTTCAAACCGTCCCAGATCTGCCCGACGAGCGGTTGACGCAGGTTCAGGACCTGGAAATTGATCAGCCATGACAAGATCACATGCACGATGACAATCCACCAGGCCACGTTGAGAATGAGCAAAAGGATCTGAAGGATCGACAGCATGGGGGCTCCGGTTCGAATGCAGGTACGGACATCAGGTAATGGGCGCAGCGCCCGAGGGCAAGACCAGAGCCCGTCAGCCCGTGGGATCCAGCGGGATATCGATCGAACAGGCGCCATCAGGCAGGTAGCGTTTGATCATCTCCAGCAGCAGCGGCTTCTTCAGCGGCTTGGTCAGAACATGGTCGAGGCCGGCAGCCAGGATATCCTCGCGGTCGCCCGACATGGCGTGGGCGGTCAGCGCGATGATCGGCACCTGGGCCCCACCCGGCAACTGCCGAATCGCCCGCGTCGCGGCGCGACCGTCCATTTCGGGCATGGAAATATCCATGAAGATCAGGTCGGGATGAAAATCCCGGAAGTCTTCGACGGCCTTGATCCCGTCTTCGGAAAACCGCAGATCAATCGCGAGCCCCTGCACCATCTTGGCAAAGACCAACCGGTTGGTGCGGTTGTCCTCGGCGCATAGCACCCGGATGTGCCGCCCGCCACCCGGCAGGAGCGCTGCGGCTGCGGCCGCCGGCTCAGCGGCTCCGGGGCCCGCGTTCGGCGCCGAAAGCAGGTGCAATTGCCGCACGAGATCGTGACGCAACAACGGCTTTTGCAAGATCGCGCGCAGTTCGGGCACGGCTGGATGGTCGCGCAGCACCGTCGGACTGGAGCTGAACAGGATGATCGGCAGATCGAACCCGGCCTCACGCAGCTTCACCGTCAATTCCAGCCCGTCGAGGCCCGGCATTTCATGATCGGTCAGCAAGAGGTCGAAAGGCCCCTCGCCGTTTTTCCCGCTTTCCGAAGCGACGATGCGGTCAAAGGCCTCGGCCCCCGAGGCACAAAGGGTCACGGTCAATCCCTGGGCGGTCAATTGACGTTCCAGGATGGTGCGGTTGATCAGATGATCGTCGGCCACAAGAACATGCTCCAGCCGGATCGGATTGCCATTCAGATGCAGCGCATCTTCGGCCAGCGGCAAGGTCAGGGAAAACCCGAAACACGACCCCTTGCCCAATTCGCTTTCGACCCAGATCTGCCCGCCCATCAATTCGATCAGCCGCCTGGTAATCGCCAGGCCCAGCCCCGTCCCCTCGAACTTGCGGTTTGCCTGGTCATCGACCTGTGCGAATTCACCGAACACGCCATCGATGTTTTCCGGCGCAATGCCGATGCCGGTGTCTTCGACGGTGACATTCAGCTGCTGCTGTCCCTCCGATGCCTCGATCCCGACCACGCGGATCAGGACATGCCCGGACAGGGTGAATTTCACAGCGTTGCCGATCAGATTGGTCATCACCTGTCGCATGCGCCCGGGGTCGGCCATGAACCGTGTCGGCAAGAACAGGTCGTAATCCATCATCAGATCAATCGACCGTTTGCGCGCACCGGCCTGCAACAGGATCAAGACCTCATGAATGCAGCGTTCCAGGTCGAAGGGTTCGGGGTGCAAGGTCAGCTTGTCGGCCTCGATCTTCGAAAAGTCGAGCACATCGTTGATGATGTTCAAAAGCGCCTCGCCCGACGACCGGATGGTGTCGGCGTAGAGCCGTTGTTCATCGCTGAGCTGCGTGTCGCAGAGCAGTTCGGCCATGCCGACCACACCGTTCATCGGCGTGCGGATCTCGTGGCTCATGTTGGCGAGGAAAGCCGATTTGGCGCGATTAGCGGCCTCGGCGTGGCGTCGGGCCTCTTCGAGGTCGGCAGCATGGCGCTGCGCCTCGGTGATGTCGCGCACCAGGCTGACAATATCGCCCCCGCGCGCGCGCCGGTCATGGATGCGCGCGGTGTCGCCCCGACTGAAGGTCAGCATGATCGGCTCTATGCGCTCGGCGTCCCAACGACCCTCCATCATGGCGATCCAGTCCTCGGCACCGAGTCCGCCAAGCTCCACCCGGTTGTCAAAAGCCAGGATTTCCAGCAGACGGCGGTAGGGCACGCCGGGCTGCACCTCTGGGTAGCCGGTGAACACGCCCAGATAGGCCTGGTTGGCGATCACCAGTTCATGATTGCCGTTGAACACCGCGAACCCGTCGCGCAATGTGTTGATCGAATCCCACAGGCGCCGCTCGGCCATGATGGCGGTGCGATGCGCGCTGTCGGCATCTTCGCGTGCGCGGACTTGCAGGTTCTGGGCCTCGGCGACGCGCTGCGCCTCTTGCAGCGGGGTCGATGTGCCAGCGGCCCGCAAACGGTGCAGAGTGTTGCGCGCTTCTTGCAGTTGCGACAGGGCAGCATCCAGTTCGCGGGTTCGATGCTCTAGCTGGCGCTCGGCGGTGAGCCGTGCTCTGCGTTCTGCAGTCAGCTTGTCGAACATCGTCATGAACGCACGGATCCCTGAAAAACAACGGACCGACATGAAAGCCGGTCCGCACAGGATTGCGTCGATGGGTGAACACCTGCTTAATCGCAGGCGTTTTTTTCGCTCAGATGCGTTCGATTGCCAGCGCGATACCCTGCCCGCCGCCGATGCACATGGTGATCAGACCATAGCGCCCGCCGGTGCGCTCCAGCTCGTACATCGCCTTGACAGTGACGATTGCGCCGGTCGCCCCGACCGGGTGGCCCAGCGCGATGG
>JAGRMK010000398.1 GCA_020441345.1 Paracoccaceae bacterium | reverse complement strand
GCAGCGCCCAGCGGCTTTCGACCCCCGAGAGGCGGCTGTCGGCCACCTCATGCGCCAGCATCACGCCCAGGGGTGCCGGGCTGAACCGCCCCGCCGCGCGGTTGCGCGCCACCCCTTCGCTGGCCGCCAGATGCAGGCGGCGCACCTGCCGCAGGTCGGGCGGCTCGGCGATCTCGGCGACGACCAGCGCCACACAGCCCGCGCGCAGCGCCTCTTCCATGCTCCACAGCACATCGACCGGGCGCGCGCAGCGGGCGACGATCAGCGCGCCTGGGTCGGGCATGAACGGGGTCAGGCCCTGCGGGCACAGCCCTTCGGCCCGCCAGCCGGGCCGCAACCACAGCACCGGCCCCTCGCCCTGAGCCGCACCGGCCGTCAGCGCCGCCAGCGTGCGCCGCGCGGGGCCTGCGTATTCATGCACCCGCCCCCGCGCCAGCGCCATCTGCGGCAGGGGGCAGAGCGGATCGGGCACTGGCCCCGCCTGCTGGCCCGCCTGGGCGGCCAGATCGGCCAGAACCCGCGCGGCGGTGGCCAGATCGGGTTTCGCAGCCGGGGCGACAGGTTGGGGGGATTCGGATGGGTTGTGCATGCCCAAAGCTAGCATGTTCGCTTTATGTTCTCAATCCTGTGCGCCAATTCCGCACGGTTGTCTTTCACCCCGAACCCGATACTCTGCGGGCAAAGAAAGGCACCGCATGAGACACCACCGCCTGGGCCCCGATGGTCCGCAGATCCCCGCGTTTTGTCTGGGCACAATGACCTGGGGCCGGCAAACCCCGCTAGAAGACGCACACCGTCAGATCGACATGGCGCTGGAGCATGGTCTGAATTTCCTCGACACCGCCGAGATGTATCCCGTGAACCCGGTCCGCGCAGACACGCTGGGAGGCACCGAAGAGGTGATCGGTGCCTGGAACGCCAAGGGCGGGCGCGACCGGCTGGTGATCGCCACCAAGGTCACCGGCGAGGGCAGCGCGGTGATCGACGGCGGCGCTCCGCTGATTGACGCGGCACGGCTGCGCGCAGCCGTCGAGGCCTCGCTGACACGGCTGCAAACCGACCGGATCGATGTCTTTCAACTGCATTGGCCGAACCGGGGTTCGTATCACTTCCGTCGCAACTGGAGCTATCGCCCCCCAACTGACCGCACCGCGGCACACGCGCATATCCGCGAGGTGCTGACCGAAGCCGCGGCCCTGATCGCCGAGGGCAAGATCGGTCAGATCGCGCTGTCGAATGAAACCGCCTGGGGGCTGGCGCAATGGTGCGCGATCGCCGAGGCCGAGGGCCTGCCGCGCATCGCCAGCGTGCAGAACGAATATTCGCTGCTGTGTCGGATATTCGACACCGACATGGCCGAGGCCTGTGCGATGGAATCCGTGCCGCTGCTGGCCTTTTCGCCGCTTGGCACCGGGCTTTTGACCGGGAAATACGCGGGCGATGTCGTCCCCGACGGCTCGCGGCGCGAAAAGAACCCGGATCTGGGCGGGCGGATCACGCCGCGCGTGTTCGATGCGGTGGCTGCCTATCTGGGCCTGGCGCGCGACTGGGGCCTCGACCCGGTGTTGATGGCGCTGGCCTGGCACCGCACCCGGCCCTTCGTCTCGATCCCGATCCTGGGCGCGACCACCTCTGACCAACTGGCCCGCCAGTTGCCCGCCGCCGACCTGACCCTCGACCCGGCCCTTGTCGCGGCCCTGGATCAGGTTCACCGTGCCCACCCCCAACCGTATTGAGGGCCCCATGACCCGTTTCCTGACCGTTCTTGCCCTGTTGCTCGCCATTTCGGGCTGCGTGCCGACGCCCTATGCGCCAGACACCACGCTCTATTACACGCCTCCCCAACCGGTCGAGAGCGCGGCACCCGACGCCTATGACCCGGATTTCGACGCCACCTATGGCGCGGCCCCCGATGTCTCAACAGATCTGATCCCGGGGCAGACCAGCGTGCCTGACATCGCGGCGCCGATCCAGACCGCCCCCGAAGGCCCGGAGCTGGATCGCCAGCGCGCGGCCTGTGTCAGTGACGGGGGCCGTCTGATGCCACGCGGTGCCGGGTTCTTTGTCTGCGTGCACCAGACCCAGGATGCCGGTCGGCAGTGCGACGCCTCGGCCGATTGCGAAGGCGTCTGCCTGGCGCGGTCGCGCACCTGCGCGCCAATGCGCCCGATCCTGGGCTGTCAGGAGGTGTTTACCCTGCCAGGCCGCCGCGAAACCGTCTGCACGGAGTAACTCACGCCCCCCCGCCGCCCCATGCAGGGGTCCGTGCGGGGGCGGGAGGCAGAGGCGGGGGGTCACGTGAACCAGCGTGGCCCCTCGTCCGTGACGATCCCGTCAAGGCGCTGATCGAAAGCGTCGATCGGCACGCGCGGCAGTTCCTGCGCGGCATAGGCAAAGCCCAGCGCCAACACCGGCCCGGAGGCGCGCAGTCGCTGGAGGGTTCGGTCATAAAACCCGCCGCCATAGCCCAGCCGAAAGCCGCGCGCATCGAACCCCAGCAGCGGCACGATGAGCACAACCGGGGTGATCGCCTGCCGCTCGGCGGGCACGGCAGCACCGAACGGCCCCGCGACAAGCGCGCAATCGGGCGTCCAGCGGTGAAATTCCAGCGGCTGCGCCGCACCTGGGATCACCGGCACCCCGACCGGGCCACGATGCCCGGCCATCACCGGAACCGGGTCGATCTCGCTCCGGATCGGCAGGTAGCCGGCCAGCGGCTTCTCGGCATGATTGGCCAGGGCGGCGACCAGATGCGCCTGTGCCGCAGCGTCGCGCCCGGTTCCGAACACGGCCTTGCGAGCCGCGAAACAGGCCTTGCGGGCCGCTGCCTTCTCGGTGTCGATCCCGGTCATCGCCCCCCCTGCCGCTGCCGTCACAGCAACATGACAGAGGCAAGCCCGAGAAAGGCGAAGAAACCGACCACATCGGTCACAGTTGTGACAAACGGACCCGAAGCCAGCGCCGGATCGACATTCATCTTGTCCAGGATCACCGGCAGCACGATCCCCGACAGCGCCGCCGAGGCCAGCGTCGCCACCATCGACAGCGCAATCACCACGGCCAGCATCGGCACCCCGAACCAGAGCCCCACCACCGCCGCCATGATCAGGCCAAAGGCAGCGCCGTTGATCAGCCCGACGACCAGTTCGCGCCAGACCACGCGGCGGGTATTCTGCCCGGTCAATTCCCGCGTGGCCAATGCGCGCACCGCCACCGTCATCGATTGCGTGCCCGCGTTGCCGCCCATTGATGCGACGATCGGCATCAGCACCGCCAGCG
>JAGRMK010000397.1 GCA_020441345.1 Paracoccaceae bacterium | reverse complement strand
GGGGGCCGGGGCCGCGCGCCAGCCAAGCGCTGATGCTGGCGGTGCGCGCGCGGGCGCTGTTGCAGGGCCGCCTTGCCCCCTCGGTCGAGGATGTGGCGGCGCTGGCGCGGCCGGTGCTGGTGCACCGCATGGCGCTCAGCTTTGCCGCGCGGGCGCGTGGCGAAAGCCTGAACGGTGTGATCGACCGCGTGACCGATCGCGTGACCGGCGTGCTGGGTGCCGCCGCGTGAGCCAGCCAGCCCCCGCCCTTCGCCGTGCGGCAGAATCGCTGTCGGGGGCCTTGCCGCCGCTGATGGTGGCGGCCGAGCATCTGGCGAATTCGGTTCTGCCCGGCGCGCATGGCCGGCGGCGGATCGGGCCGGGGGCCGAGTTCTGGCAATTCCGCCCCTCGGGCCCCGGTGACGCGGCAACGCGCATCGACTGGCGGCGCTCTGGGCGCGGCGACGACCTGTTCGTACGCGAAACCGAATGGCAGGCGGCGCGTGCGGTGACGCTTTGGGTTGATACCGGCGCGGCGATGGCGTTTTCCGGCGATCCGGCCCGCGAAACCAAGGCGGCGCGCGCGCGGCTGTTGTCGCTGGCGCTGGCGCTGGTGCTGCTGCGTGGCGGCGAGCGCGTTGGCCTGGCGCAGGCGGATCTACCGCCGCGCGCCGGGCGCGGACAGGCCGAATTGCTGACGATGGCGTTGGCACAGGACGGTGCCGCAGGGGGTGGGGCCACCGAGCATGGCGCGCCCGATCTGCACGCCGCGCCCGCGGGTGGTCATGTCGTGCTGTTCTCGGATTTTCTTGGCGATCTGGCGACGGTCGAGGGTGCGCTACACCTGGCCGCCGCGCGCTCGATGCGCGGCATTCTGGTGCAGCTGCTCGATCCGGTCGAGGAAAGCTTTCCCTTTGATGGTCGCACCCGGTTCGAAAGCCTGTCCGGGCACATGAGTTATGAAACCCTGCGCGCCGGGGATTTGCGCGCGCAATATCGCGACCGCCTGGCGGCGCGCAAGGATCATCTGGCGGGGCTGGCGCGGCACTCGGGCTGGCACGCGACGACGATGCACACCGACCGCCCGCCCGCCGAAGGGCTGTTGTGGCTCTATCACGCGCTGGGCGAGGGGCGGCGCTGATGCTGTCGCTGGATGCTCTGGGCTTTTCCGCCCCGGTCCTGCTCTACGCGCTGTTGGCGCTGCCGATCCTGTGGTGGCTGTTGCGGGCCGTGCCGCCCGCGCCGGTGCGGCGGCGGTTCGCGGGTATTGCGCTGCTGCTGGGCCTGCGAGAGGACGATCCCGAAAGCCAGCGCACCCCATGGTGGCTGCTGGTGTTGCGCATTGGCGCCCTGGCCGCGCTGATCGTGGCGCTGGCCGGGCCGGTTTTGAACCCGGTGCGTCAGGCGCCAGGGCAGGGGCCGCTGCTGGTCGTGATGGATGCAAGCTGGGCCAGCGCCCGCGACTGGCCGCGCCGTATCGATCGGCTGGGCCGCGCGCTGGACGAGGCGCAGCGTGCCGGGCGCCCGGTGGCTGTGATCTCGTTGACCGATCCGCCGGTCGGTGGCGTCGAGTTTCGCGCCGCCGAGCATTGGCGCGAGCGGCTGGCCGGTCTGGCCCCGCGTCCCTGGGCCGCCCCCGCGGCCCTGCCCGACTGGGTGCCCGAGCTGCCCGAGGGGGCCGAAACGCTCTGGATTTCGGACGGTCTGGCGCGCGACGGGCGCGGCGCATTGCTGAACGCATTGGCAGAGCGTGGCCCGGTGCAGGTGTTCGAGCCCGCAACTCCGGTTATCGCGCTGGCGCCCGCAACTTTCAATGGCGATACCGTGACCCTGACCGCGCGGCGCAACCCCGGCCCCGAACAGGCGCTGACCCTCCTGGCGATTGGCCGCGACCCGGCGGGCGTGGAACGCGATCTGGCCCGCGCGCCGTTGCTGTTCGCGGCCGGGGCGCTGCGGGCCGAGGCCTCGTTTTCCCTGCCGCCCGAATTGCGCAACCGGATTACCCGGTTCCAGATCCAGGGTCTGCGCGGTGCCGGGACGGTCAGTCTGAGTGACGACAGCCTGCGCCGTCGCAAGGTCGGCTTGCTGAGCGTGCGCGGCAATTCCGAAGCCTTGGCGCTGCTGTCACCGCTGCATTACATCCGCGAGGCGCTGGCCCCAAGCGCCGATCTGGTGGAATCCGCCAGTCTCGACGATCTGCTGCTGGCCGGGCCGGATGTGATTGTGCTGGCCGATCAACCCGGCATGACCGAGGCCGAAACCGCCGCCCTGACCGATTGGCTTGAGGACGGCGGCTTGTTGCTGCGCTTCGCCGGGCCGCGCCTGGCCGGGGCCGGAGCGGGCGGTGTCGTGAGCGGCAGCGCGTCGATGGCCGAGGATCCGCTGTTGCCGGTGGCGTTGCGGGCGGGCGGGCGCACCGTGGGGGGCGCGATGAGCTGGGGCGATCCCCGCAGCCTGGCGCCGTTTCCCGATACCTCGCCCTTTGTCGGCCTGCCGGTGCCCGCCGATGTCGGGATCCGGGCGCAGGTTCTCGCACAGCCCGGCCCCGAACTGGCGTCGCGCACCATTGCCGCGCTGGCTGATGGCACGCCTCTGGTGACGCGCGTGGCGCGCGGCGCGGGGCAGGTCGTGCTGTTCCATGTCACGGCCAATGCCGAATGGTCCAACCTGCCGCTCTCCGGGCTCTTTGTGTCGATGCTTGACCGGCTGGCGATTTCGACGCGCGGCAGCGTGCCGGACGCGGGCGAGCTGGCGGGCACGGTCTGGCAACCCGAAGAGGTGCTGGACGGCTTCGGGATGCTGCACCGCGCCGATGACCGTGCCGCTGTCGCGGGCGAGGATCTGGCCGGTATCCTGGCGGGCGATGCGCAGCCCGGTCCCGCTCTGCCGCCCGGACTCTATGCCGGGGCGGCGATGCGGCTGGCGGTCAATGCCACCGGCGCAACCACACCCCTGACCGCGGCGACCTGGCCG
>JAGRMK010000396.1 GCA_020441345.1 Paracoccaceae bacterium | reverse complement strand
CCCTTCCATATGTGGACGCCTGACGTCTATGAGGGCGCGCCGACCCCGGTCACCGCCTTCTTCGCCACGGCCCCCAAGGTCGCGGCGATGGGGCTGCTGGCACGGCTGGTGTTCTCGGGCTTTGGCGAGGCGCCGGGTGACTGGGCGCAGATCATGGCCTTCCTGGCCGGTGCGTCGATGGTTGTCGGCGCCGTCGGTGCCCTTGGCCAGCGCAATCTCAAGCGTCTGATGGCCTATTCGTCGATCTCGCACATGGGCTTTGCGCTGCTGGGTCTGACGGCGGGCAACGCTGCGGGCGTGCAGGCGACGCTGCTCTACATGGCGATCTATGTCACCATGTCGGTCGGCGTCTTTGCCTTCATCCTGTCGATGCGGCGTGAAGGGCGGCCAGTTGTGCAGATCGACGATCTGAACATGCTGTCAAAGTCGCAACCGTTGCAGGCGCTGGCAATCCTGATCCTGATGTTCAGCCTGGCGGGCGTGCCGCCGCTGATCGGCTTCTGGGCCAAGTTTTCGGTTCTCGTGGCGGTGATCGGCTCGGGCTGGGTGACGCTGGCGGTGATCGGGGTGATCGCCTCGGTGATCGGCGCGTTCTATTACCTGCGGATCGTCTACTTCTTGTATTTCGGGACCGAAACGGACCCGCTGGACGCCGATACTGCCGCGACGCAGCGTTGGCTGACCCTGGCGGCGGCGGCGATCACCTTGCTGGGGGTGTTCAACCTCTTTGGCCTCGAGGGGCCGGCGGCGATCGCGGCGCAGGCGCTTGTCCACTAAAGCGCCCGCCTGGCCGCAAGGCTACGCGCGGCTGGTGCTGGCCGAGGTGGACAGCACCAATGCCGAGGCCCAGCGCCTCGCGCCCGGTCTGACCGCGCCGACCTGGATCCTGGGTCTGCGCCAGACGGCAGGGCGCGGACGGCGCGGGCGGGCCTGGGTCGATCCCCTGGGCAACTTCGCCGCGACCTTGGCAATTAGACTTGATGAGCCACCGGCACGGCTTGCGCTGCGGTCTTTCGTGGCCGCGCTGGCGCTGCACGAGGCCCTGGCGGCGCTCAGCGGGTTGGGCAGCGTGTTCCAGTTGAAATGGCCCAATGACGTGTTGCTCAACGGCGGCAAGCTGTCGGGTATCTTGCTGGAAAGCGCAGGGCAGGGCGTGCTGGCGCTGGGGATCGGCGTCAATCTGCGCGCGGCCCCCCCTGCGCAACCCGATGCCGGGTTCGCCCCGGTCAGCCTGCGCGATGAGCTGGGCCTGTCGGTCCTGCCCGAGGAATTGCTCAACCACCTTGCCCCGGCCTATGCGACCTGGGAGCAGCGCCTGGTGACCTATGGATTCGAGCCGATCCGCAACGCCTTTCTGACGCGTGTGGCAAGGCTGGGCGAACCCTTGATCGCGCGCACCCAATCCGATCAGGTGCACGGGCTTTTCGAAACCATCGACGACACCGGCGCGCTGGTGCTCAAGACCGCTCAGGGGCGCGTTTCAATCCCGGCGGCCGATATCTTCTTTCCCTGACCCTTGGGGGCTACCATGCTGCTCTGCATCGATACCGGCAACACCAATACCGTGTTTTCCATCTGGGACGGCACGCGGTTCATCGCCACCTGGCGCACCGCGACCGAACACACGCGAACCGCGGACCAGTATTTCGTCTATCTCTCGACCTTGATGAGCCTCAACAAGATCGAAGCGACGATCACCGATGTCATCATCTCGTCCACTGTGCCGCGCGTGGTTTTCAATCTGCGCGTGTTGTGCGACCGTTATTTCGACTGCCGCCCGCTGGTGGTGGGCAAGCCCGAGGTTCTGCTGCCGGTGCCGCCGCGTGTCGAGTCCGGCGTTCGCCCCGGCCCCGACCGGCTGGCCAATGCCGCCGGTGCCTTTGACCGGCACGGCGGGCATGTGGTGGTTGTCGATTTCGGCACCGCGACGAATTTCGATGTCGTCGCCGAAGACGGCGCCTATGTTGGCGGTGTGATCGCGCCCGGCGTCAATCTCAGCCTCGAAGCCCTGCACCAGGGTGCCGCCGCGCTGCCGCATGTCGATATTTCCCGGCCCGAGAAGGTGATCGGCAGAAATACCGTCGAGTGCATTCAATCAGGCGTCTTTTGGGGCTATACAGGCCTCATCGAGGGGATTACCGCACGGATCAAGGCCGAATATGGCCAACCCATGAAAGTCGTGGGAACCGGGGGGCTGGCCCCTCTGTTTGCCCAGGGCAACACGCTTTTCGACGTGGTCGAAGACGATTTGACGATGCACGGCCTGACCGTCATCCACAGGTTCAACAAGGAAACCGCATGAGTTCTGAACGACTGATTTACCTGCCGCTGGGTGGGGCCGGCGAAGTGGGCATGAATGCCTATGTTTACGGATACGGCCCGAAAAACCGCGAACGGTACATCCTGGTCGATATCGGCGTGACCTTTCCCGACATGGACGGCACGCCCGGTGTGGATCTGATCATGGCCGATATCGCCTGGCTGGAAGAGCGGCGCGACCGGCTCGAGGCGATCTTCATCACCCATGCACACGAGGACCACGTCGGCGGTCTGGGTCATCTCTGGAGCCGCCTACGCGCGCCGGTCTACACCCGCGATTTCACCGCCCGCATCGCGATCAAGAAAATGATCGAGGCCGGGCAACCCGCCGATCAGGTGATCACCGTGGGCGCGATGCCCGACACCGTGGAGCTGGGTCCGTTCCGGGTGCAATTCGTACCGGTTTCGCATTCCCTGCCCGAGGCGTCCGGCCTGCTGATCGAAACGCCGGCGGGCCGCATTCTGCACACCGGCGATTTCAAGCTCGACATGGCGCCGGGCGTTGGCGAACCCTTTGACGAGGATCTGTTCCATTCGATTGGCAAAAGGGGCGTAAAGGCGCTGGTCTGCGATTCGACGAACATCTTCTCTTTGCACCCCGGCCGGTCCGAAAGCTCATTGCCGACCGCGATCACCGAATTGGTGCGCGGTGCCGAGGGAATGGTGGTTGCGACGACCTTCGCTTCGAACGTGGCGCGGGTGCGCACGCTGGCCAAGGCGGCGCGCGCCGCCGGACGTTCGGTCTGCCTGCTGGGGCGGGCAATGCAAACCATGGTGCGCACCGCGACCGAGGCCAAGCTGCTGCACGATTTCCCGCCGACCGTCTCGGCCGAAGAGGCCAAGGACATCCCGCGTGAAAGCCTGATGCTGATCGTCACCGGCAGCCAGGGCGAACGCCGCGCGGCCTCGGCGCAACTGTCGCGTGGCTCTTACCTGGGGTTCACGCTGAAAGAGGGCGATCTGTTCCTGTTTTCGTCGATGACGATTCCCGGAAACGAGCGCGGCGTGCTCAAGATCGTCAACGCCTATTCCGAAATGGGTGTCGATGTGGTCGACAACACACAGGGCGCGTTTCACGTTTCCGGCCACGCCAACCGCCCGGATCTGGAGCGCATGCACGATCTCGTGCGGCCGCAGATGCTGATCCCGATGCATGGCGAACACCGGCACCTGCGCCAGCACGCGCGGCTTGGCGCGGCGCGCGGTATTACCACGGCGATCGCCCCCAATGGCACGATGCTGGATCTGACCGGCGCCGAGCCGGTGGTGGCCGAGTATATCGATACCGGGCGCCTGTATCTGGACGGCACGGCGATTTACGGAGCGATGGACGGCGTTGTGCGAGAACGCATGAAGCTGGCCCTGAACGGGCATGTCGTGGTCACGCTGATCATCGACGAAGACGGGCTGCCGATGGGCGAGGCCTGGGCCGATTGTCAGGGTCTGGCCCGCGAAGGGCGTGCCCGACGCCCGCTGGCCGAGGTGATCGAAGAGGAACTGGGCGCGGAACTCGAACGCGTGGGCCGCAAGATCCTGGCCTCGGATGACCGCTTGTCCGAGACCCTCAAGCGTCGGGTGCGCCATGTCTGCGTGGATCAGATCGGCAAGAAACCCGAAGTGACGATTGTCATCAGTCGCCTGTCTGACGAGTGAAAACCACAAGGGTTTGTTAACTCAAGCCTGCGATCCTGCACAAAAGGCAGGAATCTCAGGCCATGACCGTGCAACCCCGCGATCCGGTGTTGCGGCGCAAGACAGTGCCGCGCGCGCCAAGTGCAGATCCCACCCCCGCCGCGCCCGTGGGCCCGGCGCAGGGGCTCGGTCGGGCGTTTGCCCGCGCGGTCAGCGCGGCAGCGCCCCTTGTCGCCGAAGGGGGCAGCACCCGGCGCCGCACCGTCAGCCAGTCGGAACTGCTCGATTGCTTCGACGGCGACGCCTTTGTCGGCCTGCTGACGCCGGGCGACGGGGGACCGGGGTTGGCGATTCTCGATCAATCCGGGTTTTCCACGGTGATCGAGGCGATGACCATCGGACGTCTCGGGCCGCGCGCCCCCCTGTCGCGGCGCCCGACTCCGACCGACGCCAGTCTTCTCGCCGATCTGATCGATGCAACCCTTGCCGCGCTGGCCGATGACGGGGTCGGCGCCTTGCGGTTCGATCGCGCAGTGCCGGATCTGCGACTGTTGCCGGTCTTGCTGGACGACACGCAATTCCACCTTGTATCCCGCGCTGTGACCCTGGTTTGTGGCGGCGAGCGGCGCGAGGCGCAGGTGACACTGGCGATCCCGGTCGCGGCGGAAGCCGCCGATGATGCGCCCGATGGGCCCGCAATCGCGGGGACGGTGGGCCAGAACGGGCAGGCGGGGGGCTGGGCACAGGCGCTCGAAGCGTCGGTTCTGCGCGCACCCGCGTCTCTGCGCGCGGAATTGGGGCGCATCACGCTGCCGCTGGCCAGGGTGCTCGACCTGGGCGTTGGCGGGGCGTTGACGCTGCCGCTCGCCAATCTCGAAGAGGTGCAGCTGGTGGCGCTGGACGGTTCGGTTCAGGCGGTTGGACGGCTGGGACAAAGCAGGGGCATGCGCGCGGTGCGCCTGACAAGTTGGCCGAACGGCCACCCGCCCGAGCCAAGGATGACCGATGCGGCGCCGCCGGGATCGCCGTCCTTGGTGCCGAAACTCGACGCCCCACCCGAACCGCAAGCCTGATGGCCCCGTGGCTCAGCGCAGGGTCGGGATCGGCCCTTCGGTGAGTCCCTGGGTGAATTGACGCATCACCGGGTCGTCGGTTTCGAACGCTTCGCGCGCCGATCCCTGCCAGTAAAAATTGCCCTCGTGCAGCATCGCCACCCGGTCGGCCACGTCATGCACCGTGCGCATGTCGTGGGTGATCGTCACCGCGGTCGCGCCCAGATCGCTGACCACTTCGCGGATCAGTGCATTGATCACCGCGGCCATGATCGGGTCCAGCCCGGCCGTGGGTTCGTCAAAGAAAAGCACCGGCGGGTCGCCGGCGATCGCCCGCGCCAGGCCCACGCGTTTCTGCATTCCCCCCGACAGTTCGGCCGGGAACAGATGGGCGGTTTCCGGTCCCAACCCGACACGGGCCAGCTTTTCGATCGCCAGGGCCTGCGCGTCGCTGTGGCTCAGGCGGGCCCTGCCGCGCATCAGACGAAACGCGATATTCTGCCAGACGGGCAGTGAATCGAACAGCGCGCCGCCCTGGAACAGCATCCCGACCTGAGCCGCCAGGATCTGCGGTTTGGGGTCGGTCAGACCGGCCACCTCGACGGTGCCCGCATTCGCCCGTTCCAACCCCAGCAAGCATTTCAGCAACACGGATTTGCCGGTCCCGGAGCCCCCGATCACCACCAGGCTTTCGCCTTTTTCGACCTCGAAAGAGATGCCACGCAACACCTTCTTGGCGCCAAAGGATTTATGAATGTCACGGGCGCGGATCATGCCGAAAAGAACGCTTCTGTAAGCAGGTAGTTCGCCGTCAGGATCAGGATCGAGGCCAGAACCACCGCCGATTTCGTTGCCTCGCCGACTCCCTGCGCCCCGCGACCCGAGTGCATGCCGAAATAACAGCCTGAAAGCGCAACCAGAAAGCCGAACACAGCGCCCTTGACCATACCCGAGCCAACATCCCAGAACTCCAGAAAGTCCAGCGTGTTGCGCAGGTAGGTCGGGCCATCGAACCCAAGCCGCGATACGCCGACCGCGTATCCGCCCAGAATGCCGATGGCGTCGCCCACCGCCACCAGCACCGGCATCGCCAGTGTCGCGGCCAAAAGGCGTGGCACGGTCAGGTATTGCATCGGCTCGACCGCCAGCGTGCGCAACGCGTCGATCTGCTCGGATACTTTCATCGTGCCGATTTCGGCGGCGATCGACGAGGCGACCCGCGCCGCCACCATCAACCCGCCCAGCACCGGCCCCAATTCGCGCACCATGCCGATGGCGGTGATCGACGGCACCGCGAATTCCGCCGAGAACCGCGCCGAACCGGCGTAGATCTGCAAGGCCAGCGCGCCGCCGGTAAACAGCGCCGTCAACCCGACCACCGGCAGCGACAGCCAGCCGATCTGCACCAGTTGCACCAGCAGTTCACGCCAATGCAGCGGTGGGCGAAAGGTCCACATCAGGGCCTGGCCGGTGAAGGCGATCACCCGGCCCATCGTGCCCAGAATCCCGGCCGTGGCCCGGCCGGTCGCGCCAAGGGTGGCAAACACTGTCATATCGACGATCCCAGATAACGCCGCCGGTATCGCGTTCCGAGGCTGGTGAGGATCTCGTAACCGATTGTCCCCGCGTCATCCGCCAGCGCGTCGATCCCTTGATGGGGGCCGAGCAGGTCCAAAGCGTCGGGCACGGTTGCAAGGTCGGTCACATCCACGGTGATCAGGTCCATAGAGACCCGGCCGACGACCGGACAGGGGCGATCCCCGGCCCAAAGCCGCGTGGCGTTCGACAACGCGCGCAGGATGCCGTCGGCATATCCCGCCGCCACCGTCGCCACCCGCGAGGGGCGTTCGGCCAGCCAGGAGCAGCCATAGCCCACGGGCTCGCCAACCGCGACTTCGCGGGTCTGAATGACCGGCAGCGCGATGCTCACCACCGGGCGCGCCGCGTCAAAGGGCGCGCCGCCATACAGGCCGATACCGGGTCGTGCGAGGTCAAAATGATACTCGGGGCTTAGCAGGATGCCGCCGGTCGCGGCGAGCGACCGAGGGCCGGCATAACCCGCCGTCATGTTGACAAAGGCGTCCAGTTGTTGCGCGTTGAACAGGTGTTCGGATTCGTCGGCGCAGGCCAGATGCGACATCACCAGTAGCGGGTCCGCCGCGATGGCGTGGTCGCGGACCATTTTCCACTCGGCGGGCTCCATGCCTAGCCGGTTCATGCCGCTGTCCAACTGAATGCCGAACGGGTGGCGCGGCAGGGCGTCGAAATGGCGCGCCAGTTGTTCGGGAGAATTGAGCAGCGGGATCAGATCGAGATTGCGCAGCAGTTGCGTGTCGCCTGCCATATGCCCGGAAAAGACGAAGATACGCGGCCCCGATCCGACAGCCTGACGTATCTGCGCGCCTTCTTCGGCAAGGGCCACGAAGAAACTGCGCACGCCCGCACTGGCCAGGCGCCGGGCGACCTTGTCGGCCCCCAGCCCATAGGCATCGGCCTTGACGGTCGCGCCGGTTTCGGCGCGGCACAGACGGGCCAGCCGCGTCCAGTTGGCAGCGATGGCATCAAGGTCAATGGTCAGACGGGCGGCGCTCATGCGGTTCGTTTGGCCCCGTGCATGGGCGCAAGTCAAGGGCGAATGCACGTTCGGCGACCTTCCGCCGAGCCTGTGGATAACGTGTCAAATTTTGAACAAGTTTTTATCAGACCCTGTTGCTTACGACCCCCGACGCATGATTGTAACCGCGGCGATTCGCCTCAATGCAACAGGACCAACCATGTCAAAGCCCGCCCGTCAGCCCCAACCGGCCCCGCACCCAACCAAACCCGCGCCGCGCCCGGTGCAAAAATTCACCGATTGGGCGATGATCTGAACGCCAGCAGGTAACCGGCGATCGCGTCCCGGTCTTCGGGCGCGATCCGGCTCATGTTGGCGATGACATCCGCCATAGAGCCCCCTACCACGTCAAACTCGGGCGTGAAGCCGCTTTGCAGATAGGCGGCGATATTCCCGGCAGACCAACCTTGCGGCGGAAGGGCGGGAATGCGCCCGTCACCCGCCGGATTGGCAGCCCCAGCCAGCCATTGCGACCGATCCAGCCCGCCGGTGATGTCCCGTGGGGTGTGGCACTCGGCGCAATGGCCAAGGGCCTCGACCAGGTAGCGACCGCGCGCAAGCTGCGGGTCGTCGCTCGGCGGGGCGACGAAGGCCGGGTCGAAATTCAACAGCTTCCACAAGCCCAGTCCCCGCCGAACGGAAAACGGAAACCCGATGTCATGCGGTTGTGAGGGGGTATCGACCGCGGGCAACCCCTGCCAGAACGCCCAGAGATCGGCGATATCCTCGGGGCGGGCGCGGGCATAGGTCGTGTAAGGAAACGCTGGGTAGTAATGCGCCCCCTGCGGCGAGACGCCGGCCATTACCGCCTGCGCGAACTGTTCCAGCGTCCAGGCGCCGATGCCTTCGGTCGGATGCATCGAGACATTGGGCGCGCGGAACGTGCCGAAGGGCGTGACAAACGCATGGCCGCCGCCCAGCCGCAAACGGTCCCCGGTCGGCGAAGCCATGTCGAGCCCCGGTGCCGCGTGGCAACTGGCGCAGCCCGCCGCCCAGAACACCGCTTCGCCGTTCGTGGCATCGCCGGTATGGGTTTGCAACCGCGCCAGTGTGTCGCCTGGCAGATCGGCGGGGCGGGTCAGCAGCCAGAATGCCGCCGCCCCCGCTGCGCCCAACCCCAGCGCGAGGCCGATCAGCCGGCGCATCGGTTATTCCGGTTCGCGATACGCCCGGTGGCACCCGCCACAACTGGCGCCCAGCGCGCCGACAGCCCCCTGCAAAGACGCCAGATCGGTGCCCGCCGCCGCTGCCATCGCCTCGGAGGCGGTGGTGAGTGCGGCAAACCGCGCGACGAAATCATCCGGGTTTTCCCAGATCGCGGGCAGGGCGCGGGTGCCGTCCAGGCTGAAATTGTCGGTGCCTTCGGCCCACATCCGCGTTGTGTCGACTTGTGACAAGGCGTGCAGGTTGGCGGCGGCGGTGGCAGCCATGTCGGAATCATAGGGCATCTGCGCCTGCGCCATGCCCCCCAGAACCCCCAGATTGTAGGCCAGCAGGCTCATGTAGGCGTGGCGCGCGTTGACATTGGGGTCGGCCTGCTCGTCGGCAAAGGCGGCAGAACTCAGCGACAAGGATGCGAACGTTGCGATCAGGGCGGCTTTTTTATACATGGCTTTCTCCTGCGTGTGTGGCTTCAGGCAAAGCATGCCATATCCATCGCGTGGTGCAGTTCTCGATTTCGTGAAGACCTGTCCATGGATGCACAGAGCCTGTGCGCCATGCGCGTCTCACCCCGCGGCTCGGGTGCCCGGCAGATCGGTTGGATAGCCCAGTTCCGCGAAATCCCTGGCAAACAGGCGGGCGACAGTGGCCGCTGTCTCGGGGCGATAGAATTCTGCGACCCGCGCCGCGGCGCCGGTGCTCTTGCCCTCATCCGACGGGTAGGCGGCGCGCAGACGCGAGGCGTCGAACGGGATGTCATGCGCCGCCAGCGCGGCCTCCAGATCTCGGCCCAGGGTCTCGAACCGCAGCACCGCGTCGAAACGGTCCAGCGGTGACAAAATCAGCTTGGTCTGCAAGTCCCAATGCGCATCGCGGGTCAGACCGCCCGCGTCGAGATAGGCCACGAATTGCGCGAACCCGTCGGGGGTCAGGGGAAAGGCGCCATGTTTGCGCCGATAGCCATCTTCGCGGAACTTGTCGAGAAAGGCCGAAAGCGTGCGCGAATAGGGGTTTCGCACCACCACCACATAGCGCAGCCGTTGCAACAGGTCCAACTGGCTCAGCGGCAGATCAAAGGGCGTCTGCGCCTCCCATTTCGCGAGATCGCGCTGCACGGCTTCGCCGCCCGACAATTCGCGCAACAGGATGGTCAACGTGGTGTTGGCGTTTTTCTTGACGCGGTTATAGGCCAGCCCAAGCTCGGGTTGCAGCGCGACACGGTGCACCGCCGCGAACCGCACCGGCCCGCCAAAACGCTTGCGCAGCGCGGCCATCACGAAGGGCGCGCGCAGCAGATTGACGCCATAGCGCGCCATGCGTTGACCCAGCGGGATTCGCGTTTTGCTGGGCGGTTGGGGCGTCGGTCCGGTCATCGTATCCGCCTGTGGTTTGGCCTGCGCGCCCGCTTATGCCCGTTGGCCGGGCCACCGGCAACCGTCATGGCACCAGAACCGGTGCCAGACGCGCCGCCAGCCAGGCCCGACCCGTGACGCTCAGATGGTCGCCATCGCTCCAGTGCAGCGCCTCGCAGGTCATGAAATCGCGGGGCATCGTGAAATCGATCAGGGCCGGCTGATCGAGCACGCGCAACGCCGGGTGCACGCCGCTTAGTTCGGCGGTGATCGCCTCGCCGATGCGCCGGAACAGTTCGGCCTGTCCGGGGCGCAGGGCAAAAGCATGGCTGCATCCGTGCGCCATGATATGTGCATCATCCAGTTGTGGCTCGATCCGGGGGGTCAGCCAGATCACCGAAACATGGGCCGCCAGCCCTTGCAGGTAGGCGGTATTCGCCGCGATCAGGTCGGTCAGGACATGCACCTCGGATGGCGGGATCTCGGTGCCCGGCGGATAGAGGTCAAAGATCCGCTCGGTTCGGCGCCCGCCCATTCCCTCGATCAGGCGCTGCCCCGCGACCTCGAAGACCACCCGCGAGAACAGGCCGGGGGTTTCGGCCACCAGGGTCGCGAACCCATCGAAATCGCACTGGTCGCGCGGGCTGTCGGGGCGGCAGTTGCCCTGTGTCATGCCAAAGATGAAGGGCGCGGCGCGGGCCTCGATCAAGGCATCGGCCAGGTTGATCGCGTGGCTGTCGCCGATCACCGCAAGACCCGGACCAAAACGCCGGGCGCAGTCGCGCAGGCGGTCGCGGGTGGCCTCGGTGACGGTGCGTTGGTTGAACCGGCAATCGCCGTCGTCGGCGAAATTGGCCTCGATGCGGGCGGCGGCGAACAGGGCATAGGTCTGGCGTGTTTCGGGGCTGGCGCTGCGCAGCCACAACTCGGCACGTCCGTTAGTGGCATAGCCCCAGATCGCAACGCCGCCCAGCACCGCCATCCCAAGCCCCGAGGCCGCGAACACCCGCCCGCGCGTCGCCAGCATGGGCTTTCGCCCACGCTGATGCCGGAACGGTTGTTCGACGAACCGCCAGGTCAGCGCGGCTAGCCCCAGCGACAGACCAAACAGACCCACCATCGCCAGCGGCGCGGGCGTGCCCTCGGTGGCGATGCGCGCGTAAGCATAGATCGGATTGTGCCACAGATAGGCCGAGTAGCTGATCAATCCGATCCCCACCATCACCCGCAGCGACAGCAGCCGCGCGGTCAGCGTGCCGGGCCGGGCCCAGAGGATTACCGCCACCGAGCCGCCGACCGGGATCACGGTCCAGAGCGAAGGGAACGGGATTTCGCGGTGCAGCAGCGACACGCTAGCCAGAATGGCGATCAACCCGCCGAGCGCCAGGGCTTCTTGCACCGGGCGGGGAGTCGATGCCCAGCGGTGCGGCACCAGGGCACAGGCAGCGCCCGCCAGCAGTTCCCACCCACGTGATGGCAGAAAATAGAAACTCTGCGCCGGGTAGACCCGCCAAGCCCATTCCGAGAACGCAAGGCTCGCCAGACCCAGCACGGCGATCCCCCAGACCACCGCGCGTCCGCGCCCCATGCGCCATAACCCCCAAAGGATCAGCGGAAACAGGATGTAGAATTGTTCTTCGACCGCCA
>JAGRMK010000395.1 GCA_020441345.1 Paracoccaceae bacterium | reverse complement strand
GCCTCTTCGATCTGGCGTTCGAAGGCTTCAAAGGTCAGTTCCGGGTCAGACAGCGCATGCGCGAGGTCCAGGATCGGATTGTCCTGGGTCTGGCGGTGCACGCGGCTGAGGGTCAGCTTTTGCGCCTCGGGCAGCGTATCGAAGACCATCTCGCCGGATTGCCCGACCGGCGCCAATTGCGCCGGATCGCCGAACAGCACAAGGGTCTGGAAGATGTCCTTCAGATCTTCGGTCTGGCGTGAATCGAGCATCGAACTTTCGTCGATGAACCCCACGTCCAGCGGATCCTCGCGCCGTTTCCAGCCCTTGATGAAATCCGAGCCGCGCAGCCCCGCCGCGGCCAGCGCGCCGGGGATGGATTTGACGTTTTCATAGAACGCCTGCGCCCGGTCCAGAGCGGTATCGCCCAGCTCGGGCATGTCGGGGCGCGGACCGTTCCCGGCCAGCCACTCGGCGATCTTTTCGTATTCCGGGTCATAGACCGGGGTGTAGAGAATGCGGTGGATCGTCGTCGCCGGCACCCCGCGCGAGCGCAACACCGATGCCGCCTTGTTCGTGGGCGCAAGGATCGCCAGCGTGCGCCGGTCCTTGCGTCGTCGCCCTTCGTAATCGCCGGACACGATTTCAACCCCGGCGCCGAGTAGCGATTTGGTCAGTTCGGCCAGCAACATCGTCTTGCCCGACCCGGCCTTGCCCAGCACCGCCAGAACCGCGCCATCGGCCTCGGGGTCGGGGGCGGTGGTCCCTTCGCCCAACAGGTCGATACCGGCATCCGCAAGCAGATCGGACAACCGGTCCCAGGCGGCGGCCTGATCGTCGGAGAAGGTAAGGGAAACAGGCTGCTCGGTCATCGCGCGACCTTATGCCAAGCGGTCGTCAGGGGGAAGCGGGGCGCCACAAGAAAGGGGGCGCTTCGCCCCCCTCGGGCCCTGCGGGCCCTTCACCCCCAGAGGATATTTTCGGACAGATGAGGGGGCGTCAGCTATTCAGCTTGTCCAGCCGCGCGCGCACGCTGAGACCGTGGGCTTGCAGGGATTCCGAGATGGCCAGCGTCTCGGCGGCCGGGCCGATGGCGGCGAGGGCCTCGGGCGTCATCCGCGTCAGCGTCGTGCGTTTCATGAAGTCGAGCACATTGAGGCCCGAAGAGAAGCGCGCCGAGCGAGCGGTGGGCAGCACGTGGTTCGGTCCGCCGATATAGTCGCCGATTGCCTCGGGCGTCCAGTGACCAAGGAAGATCGCACCCGCATGGGTGACACGGGTCAGCAGCGATTCCGGGTCATCGACGCAGAGCTCCAGATGTTCGGGCGCGAACCGGTCGGACAGCGCCGCCGCCTGGCCAAGGTCGCGGGCGAGGATCACGATGCCATTGTCGCGCCAGCTTGACCCGGCGATGCCGCGCCGCTCCAGCACCGTCAGGTGACGATCGACGGCGGCGCGGACCGCGTCGGCCTCGGATTGCGCGGTGGTGATCAGGATCGATTGCGCGCTTTCGTCATGTTCGGCCTGGCTGAGCAGATCCAGCGCGATCCAGTCGGGATCGCCGGTGCCGTCGCCGATCACCAGGATTTCGCTGGGACCTGCGATCATGTCGATACCGACCTTGCCGAATACCCGCCGCTTGGCCGCCGCGACAAAGGCGTTGCCGGGGCCTGTGATCTTGTCCACCGGGGCGATGGTTTGCGTGCCATGGGCCATCGCCGCGATCGCCTGCGCGCCGCCGATCCGGTAGACGGTCTCGACCCCCGACAGCCGCGCTGCCAGCAACACAAGCGGGTTCACCGCGCCGTCGGGCGTGGGAGCGCAGATCACCAGCCGCTCGACCCCGGCGACCTGGGCGGGAATGGCGTTCATCAGAACCGAGGACGGGTAGCTGGCCAGCCCGCCGGGCACGTAGAGACCTGCCGCCGAGACCGGCGTCCAGCGCCAGCCCAGCGACGCGCCCGTGGCATCGGTCCAGCGCGCGTCCTCGGGGCGCTGGCGTTCGTGATAGGCGCGGATGCGCGCGGCGGCCAGTTCAAGCGCGGCGCGTTCGGCCAGGGGGACGGCGGCGCAGGCCGCGTCGATCTCGGCCGCGGAAAACGCCAGCGTGTCTGGCGTCAGGTCGAGCCGGTCGAATTTCGCGGTCAGTTCGATCACCGCCGCGTCGCCGCGCTGACGCACATCGTCGATGATCGCCGCAACGGTGGCGTCCACGTCCGGGCTTTCTTCGCGTTTCATGCCCAGAAGGGCGGACAGCCGGGTTTCGAAATCGGCATCGGCGGTATCGAGGATATGCGGCATCTCGGGGCTCCTGTTACCGCGCGGGAATAGGGCCAGAGCGCGGCGGGGTCAACGCGCCACCGCCCGGCGGTTGCGGTCAGTCCGAATGCGCCGGGGCGTGACCGGACGGCGCCGCGTAGGGTCGCGTGACATCGCTGAGCTCCACCTCGAGGCATTCGACGGTCAGCGCCAGTGCCCCGTCACCCGCAAAGGTCAGCACGACGCGCCCCGGCCCGGCGGGATCGCCCGGCGCCACCTCTGCCTCTGGCGCGAACTCCACCGACAGAAGCGACAGCACGGTGTCCGCGTCGCGTGCCAGTCCCTGATGCGCGACCGACAGCACGTCCGAGAAATCGAGCACGCTGCGCACCCGTTCGAATCGCCGCCCCGAGGCTTGCGCCCGGTCGCGATCTTCCCAGCGAAACCGGTTGAGCAGCATCGAGAATCGCCGCCGCCCCGGCACAAAGCGCAAATCGGCGCCGGTCAGAACCGCGTCCTGCACCAGCGCCGAAATGACCCTGAGATCCTCGGCATCGCGGGCAATCAGGCGCAACGGGCGCTCTGCCCCGTCTTCGAACCGGGCGTCAGTCATCGGTGCTCTCTTCCTCATCGCGGGCACGGGCCTGTGCCTTGCGCCTTGCTATATTGGCCTTCAGCGCGGCCTTGATGCGCGCTTCACGCGCGGCGTCGCCCTTTGTGCCCTTGACTGATTGCACGCGCCGCGCCGCGCTTTGCGGGGTGGTGCCGGCAGCGTTGGTCCTGGGTTCATCCTGCGTCATGGGGCCCGTCTTACCTCAGGCCGCAAAAAGCGTCCAGACAGGGCTTGCGCACCGCGCGCTTTGGGGCTAATCAGCCGCCCGTGGCACGCTGCTGTAGCTCAGTGGTAGAG
>JAGRMK010000394.1 GCA_020441345.1 Paracoccaceae bacterium | reverse complement strand
GCGGCACGCCGCGCATCGCCGGGCGCCTGTTGCGTCGCGTGGTCGATTTCGCACTGGTCGAGGGCAATGGCCGGGTGTCGCAAGCACTGGCGGACGGGGCGTTGACCCGGCTGGGGGTGGATCACCTGGGCCTTGACGGGGCGGACCGGCGCTATCTGAAGCTTCTGGCCGATCACTATGGCGGCGGGCCGGTCGGGGTGGAAACCATCGCCGCCGCCCTGAGCGAAAGCCGCGACGCCATCGAAGAGGTGATCGAGCCCTTCTTGCTGCAACAGGGGCTGCTGGCCCGCACGCCGCGCGGGCGGATGCTGACCGCGAACGCCTGGCGCCACCTTGGCCTGAACCCGCCGCGCGCACCGACGCAGGGTGCACTGTTCGAAGACGATACCTGAGGGTGTAGGGTGCGTGCTGGCACGCACCTTGGGCCCGACCCGTCACGGGTGCGTGCCAGCACGCACCCTACGGCCCCAGGGGACGCGCCTCGATCACGACAAAGGCCTGCGCCCAGGGGTGATCGTCGGTCAGACTGACATGCACCACCGCTTCATGCCCGTCGGGCGTCATCGCCGCCAGCCGGTCGGCGGCCCAACCGGTCAGATGCATGTGCGGCTGCCCCCCACGCTGGTTGACGACGCCCATGTCCTTCCAGGCGATGCCCATCGATAACCCGGTGCCCAGCGCCTTGGAACAGGCCTCTTTCGCAGCCCAGCGTTTGGCCAGCGTGCCTGCCTCATCCTTGCGCCGCGCGGCCTTGCGCAGTTCCATATCGGTGAACACGCGATGACGAAACCGGTCGCCGAACCGGTCAAGCGTGCGCGCGATCCGCTCGATATTGGCAAGATCGGTGCCTATGCCCAGGATCATCTGTTCACCGCCTGCATTCCTATTCGAAACTCACATTGCCGGTCGCCTGGTTGATACGGATTTCCATGCGGTCGGGGATCGGCCCGGCGCCGGTCTCCATCCCCGAATGCCAGTGCCCGATCGGCACCGACAGCAACAGGCCCAGAGCAGGATCGTAGCTGGCGGTGATCCCCGGCACATCGACCGCGTAGAACCCGCTCCCGGGCTGGGCCGAGGCCACGAGGCATTGTCGATAAGCAGGTTCGTCGCGACCGTCACCCGAGGGCGACAGGATCAACAGATGCGATGAACAGCACACCGGCTCGCCACCCGTATCCAGCCAGCCAACCCGGATCGCGCCATTGGCAAAGCTGCGGGTGTTGATATCCCAGGGTTCGACGATATTCGCCGGGCTGCCGACCCAGTCGCAGGCGGTGATCACCTGCGCGACGGCCAGAGACGGGGTGGCGAAGGCCGCAAGAGCGCCCAAAGTCAGTTTGAAACCACGCATGAGAACCCTCCGGGATGCAAGAAACCTGACCCGCATCTTTTCCCAGACGGCGGATGCGGGCAATGGGGTGCAGCCCGCTCAGGCGCGCGCCGCGTCCATCAGCCGTCGCATTTCGGTGATCGCCGGGCCCAGCCCCATGAAAACGGCCTCGGAAATCAGGAAATGCCCGATGTTCAGCTCGCGGATCTCGGGCGTCGCGGCAAACGGGCTGACGGTGGCAAAGCTCAACCCGTGCCCCGCGTGCACCTCCAGCCCTGCCGAATGCGCCAGCCGCGCGCCGCTCATCAGCGCCGCCAGTTCCAGCGCGGCCTCTTCGGCCTGACCCTCGGCGACGAGGTCGCAATAGCGCCCGGTGTGCAGCTCGATAACCGGCGCGCGGACCTGCACCGCCGCCTCGATCTGGCGAGGGTCATGGCCTATGAACAGTGACACACGGCAGCCGGCGTCGGACAGCGGCGCGATGAAATCGGCCAGACGCGATTCGTCACCAGCCACGTCCAGACCGCCCTCGGTGGTGCGTTCTTCGCGCTTTTCCGGGACCAGGCACACGGCATGCGGGCGGTGGCGCAAGGCGATGGCCTGCATCTCCGCGGTTGCGGCCATCTCGAAATTCAGCGGCACACGCAGAGCATCCATCAGCGCCTCGATATCGCCGTCGCGGATATGGCGCCGGTCCTCGCGCAGATGCGCGGTGATCCCGTCCGCGCCCGCGTCCTGTGCCAGCAGGGCCGCGCGCGTCGGATCGGGATAGGCCGAGCCGCGCGCATTGCGCAGCGTGGCAACGTGGTCGATGTTGACACCCAGTCGGATCGGCGGCGTGGTCATGTCTTGTCTCCGGGCTCATGGCTTTGCTGACGGCGGCGCGCGGCCTCGAATCGTTGTTTCAGGCGTTTCTGCCGGCCGCGCTGATAGGCGCGCACCAGCGGCAGGTGCAGGAAATAGATCGCCACGGCCGAAGGCAAGCCGATGATCACCCCGCCGATCATATACGGCAGAAAGACGCGCCAAAAGAACCCCGAAAGCCGATACCAATGCGCCCGCTGGTCGGTGACGATGGCCATCAGGTTATGCGTCAACTCGCCGCTGGCCTGGCCGATGGCGGTCATCGCCTCGGTAAAAGACACCATCGTGCCAGTCCCCAGCAGCCAATGCCCCAGCTCCAGCGCAGTAACAGCCATCACCGGAAAGGTGATCGGATTGCCATAGAACGTGCCAAGCAGAGCCGCCAGAATATTGCCGCGCAGGATCCAGGCCAAAAGAGCGCCGGTGGTAAAATGCAGCCCGTAAAGTGGCAGGAAGGATACGAAACTCCCGATCGCGATCCCCCGCGCGATCCGCTCGGGCGAGTCGGGCAACCGGCGCATCCGGTGCAGCACATAGGTCGCTGCACGCCGCCAGCCGCCGCGTGGCCAGAAAAACTCGGCGACGGTACGCAGCAGGCCTTTGGGATTTCGGCGCTTGAATATCACGCGCAGCGGTCCGGTTTCAGGGTTGGCGGTTCGGGTCTCGAACGCGAATGACTTGAGCGACGTCGCTTTCAGCCGACAGGATGGTCAGAATCTGATGCAGATGTTGGGCATCCGACACATCAATCTCGACGAAAATGCGGAAGTAGTCGGGTTTTCGATCCATGAACCGCAAATCCGAGATATTTGCCTTGTTTTCACCAATCAGGGTGCAGATCCGGCCCAGAACCCCCGCGCTGTTGGAAATCGTCACTTCCAGCGACACGGAATGCACCGGCGGGTGCTTGCCATCGTGCCAATGCAGGTCGATCCAGCGTTCGGGTTGCGATTCAAGCGAGGCCAGCACGTCGCAGTCGATCGCGTGCGCGACAACCCCCTTGCCGCGATAGGTGATGCCGACGATTCGTTCGCCCGGCACGGGCTGGCAACAATTGGCGCGGCGAAATTCCTGCCCTGGCTCAAGCCCCACCACGGGGCGCGCGGGGTTGATGTCCTCGACAGGCAGTGTCGCGAGTTCTGGATAAAGCTGCTCGACGACGCTGCGCGCGCTGATCTCGGCCGAACCGATGCGCGACAACAGATCGTCGCGCCCCTTGAGCGCCATCGCCTTGGCGGCGGTATCGAGCGCCTTGTCAGTGACCCGGCGCCCGAGCTTTTCAAACGCCACCCGCGCCAATTCGCGGCCCAACCGCATGAAACGCTCGCGATCCTCTTCGCGCAGGGACCGGCGGATCGCCGATTTTGCGCGCCCGGTATGCACCAGTTCCAGCCAGCTCGACTGCGGGCGTTGCCCCTCGGCGGTGATGATTTCAACCGATTGACCGTTGCGAAGGCGAGTCCACAGCGGCACGCGCAGCCCGTCCACCTTGGCCGAAACCGTCGCGTTGCCGATCCGCGTATGAATCGCAAAGGCGAAATCCAGCGGCGTCGCGCCGCGCGGCAACTGGATCACGTCGCCCTTGGGCGTGAAGCAAAAGACCTGGTCCGAATACATCTCCAGCTTGACGTGTTCGAGGAACTCATCGTGATCCTCGGCGCTGTCCAGCCGTTCGGTCAGCGTGGCCACCCATTTCGCCGGATCGACTGCAAAGGGGTTGGCGGTGCGGGCGCCATCGCGATAGGCCCAGTGCGCGGCAACCCCGGCCTCGGCCACTTCATGCATGGCGCGGGTGCGGATCTGCACTTCGACCCGTTTGCCGTCTCGCCCCGACACGGTGGTATGGATCGACCGGTATCCGTTGTTCTTTGGCTGGCTGATATAGTCCTTGAACCGGCCGGGCACCGCGCGCCAGCGCTGGTGGATCAGGCCGAGCACCTCGTAGCATTGTTCCACGGTGTCAACGATGATGCGAAACCCGTAGATATCCGACAGGCGCGAGAATGCGAGGTTCTTTTCCTGCATCTTGCGCCAGATCGA
>JAGRMK010000393.1 GCA_020441345.1 Paracoccaceae bacterium | reverse complement strand
TGGTGCAATTCTCGCACTGGTCGCCCCGCGCCCGGTCATACCCGCAGTTCGGGCAGGTGCCCTCGATGTATCGATCGGGCAGAAACCGGCCATCGGTGTTGGAATAGACCTGTTTCTCGCTGACCTCGGAAATCAGCCCCGCCGCTTTCAGCCTGCCCGCCAGATGCTGGGTCAACATGTGGTTGCGCTGGCTGGACGAGCGGCCGAAATGGTCGAACGATAGCCGGAATCCGCGCGCCAGTTCGGCCTGAACCTCGTGCATCTTGGCGCAATAGGCATCGACCGGCATCTTCGCCTTGGTGGCGGCCAGTTCGGCGGGCGTGCCGTGTTCGTCAGTGGCACAGATGAACATGACTTCGTGGCCACGCGCGCGCATGAACCGGGCGTAAAGATCGGCGGGCAACTGGCTGCCGACCAGGTTGCCCAAGTGCTTGATACCGTTGATGTATGGTAACGCAGAGGTGATAAGAATGCGGGCCATGCCGGGGGTGTCCCTGTCCTGCGGTAAACTGGTTTTGTCAGTCCTTACAGCATGGTGGCGGGCGCTTCCATCCCCTGCGCACCGTTTGGTGAGCCATGTTTCAAGGCGATTGACGCAACGGGGCACAAAGAGGCACTGTTTCCCGGCAAGCGGTTTCGCGGGTGAAAGGATAGCTCATGATGTTTTTTGACAGACCGATGTTCAAAAGGACCACCGCCGCCGCGGCCCTTTTGCTGCCATTATTGCCGCTCTCGGCCCATGCGCAGGCCAGCGGCTTCGCGATCGAGGTCGGGCCGTCGATCGATGCCTATCTGCCGGTGCGCGTCGGAGCGCGGGTTTTCGGACAGGTCACTGACCCCGCCGCCTCGTTCGTGCGCGGCTGTCAGGGCGCGGTGTTGCCCGAAAGCGCGGGCGCCGTGTTCGAGGTGACCGGCCCGATGGAAACCCTGTCGCTGACCGGGGCCGGGGACGGCGTGCTCAGCATGGTCGTCGGCACGCCCGACGGGCTCTATCGCTGCGCCTTGGCGGATGAGCGCGGCTTCGTGGCAACGCAGATGGCAGGCGTGGCGCCGGGGCGCTACACCGTCTGGCTTGCCGCTGCCGAAGGCTCGTCGCTTGATGCGCGGGTGCTCGCCTCGGATCATCCGATTTCATCCATGGAATTGTTCGGCCTCGATATCGCCGGTCTCGGGGCGCCACGCGCCGGCCATTTCGTGTTCTCGGCCTCGGTGGATTCGGGGCGTCAGGAACTCACGATGGGTGCCCAGCTTTTTGCCGACAGCGAAATGCGTCCGCTGAGCCCGGAATACTGCCCAGGCTACAGCCGTTTTGACGCCGCTGATGCGGTGCTGACGCTGGACCAGGCCAGCGACCGGTTCAGCGTCTTCGCGCTGTCGGACCGCGACCTGACGATGGCAGTGGTTCGGCCCGACGGGTCCGTGCTTTGCAATGACGACGCGTTCGAACTGAACCCGGCGGTAACCATCGACGGGGCAACTGCGGGTGATTACCACATCTTTGTCGGTGGCTATTCGCAAGGCGGCACCGGGGTCTATGATCTCTTTGCCTCGGAGGGTGCACCGGCGTTCTCGAATTCCGTGCTCGACCTGACCGCCGCGCCGCGCGCCGGCTCTGGGGTTTTTGACATCAATCAGGCCGGTCAGGGGCAGTTGCTCGTCAATGCGCAAGTGGTCGCCAACGACCCGATGGAGTTGCTGCCGGTCGGTGACTATTGCCCGGGGTTCTCCGATATCTCGGCACCCGATTACGTCATGACACTGGACGCCGCGCAACCGATGATCAGCCTCTACGCGCGGTCGCAGACCGATCTTGTCATGGCTGTCCGCGCACCCGACGGGCGCTGGACCTGCAATGACGACAGTTTCGAACTGAACCCGGGCGTCAGCTTCGAAGGAGCGCAGGCCGGCGATTATCTGATCTTTGTCGGGGCCTACAACCCCGGAGCGATGGGCAGCTACAACCTCTATGCGTCGATGGGCTCGCCGAACTGGGACGCGACGCAGGCCGATGGCATGATCGCGCCCGCCTCGCTGAACACAGGCGCCGAGCCCCTGCTGGGCCGGATCGAATTCGGACCTGATACCCGGGTCGACCCGCGCATCATCTTCGATATCCAGCCCAGCCAGACCGAAGCCTTTGGCATGGGGCAGGGCTGTGCCGGATTCATCACGCCCTCGCAACCGGATCTGGTGATCTCGGCTCAGCCGGGCCTGCCGCAGCTGATGGTCTACATGGCCAGCGATACTGACGGCACGCTCGTCATTTCCGGGCCGGACGGCACGCTCTATTGCAATGATGACTTCGAGGATCTGAATCCGGGGGTCATGATTCCGAACGCACCTGCCGGGGATTACGCCGTCTTTGCGGGGTCTTACAGCGGGAGCGGGGGCATGGCCACGCTGGGCGTGACGATCGCCGCGCCGCAATGGGTGATGGACCGCGAGCACTGAGCGCGCGCCTTGAAAATGCGTCGCCCCCGGCATCCGCTTCGGGGGCGACCAGTCCATCCGACGACCCGGAGGCTTTCCAATGAGACGACATCTTCGCCCCCTGCCAACCCTTGCGCTGCCAATCCTCGCGCTGGTTGCCATTGCCGCGCTGTCGTCGCCGCAGCCGGCGTTGGCACAAGCCAATTCCTGCCAATGGGCCAATGACAACGAATGCGACGAAGCGCGCTATGCCGGAACCGGGGCCTGCCCGAATGGAACCGACGCCAACGACTGCCGCGCCGAGGCCGCCGCCTGGCAGCGCCTGATGGCGGCCGTTCCCGCCGAAATCCGCACCCAGTTGGGTAGCGATACCTGCCGATGGGCCAATGACCTCGAATGCGACGATCGCAACTTTGGCGGCACGGGCGCCTGCGAGCCGGGCACCGATGCCAGCGATTGCCGGGCGTTGGCGATCGGCGGCGACAATTCGTGCCGCTGGGCCAATGACAACGAATGCGACGAACCGGGGATCGGCACCGGGGTCTGCACCTCGGGCACCGATCTCAACGACTGCCGGGCAACCGCGTTCTTGCGCAACCGGACGAACAGATGCGCGACGGCGTTCAACGGCATCTGCGAGGAACCCGGCAGCGGACGCGGATCGTGCCGCGCAAACACCGATACCGCCGACTGTATCGGTCGCCAGCGGCCCGTCGTGGCGCGCGATCACTTCTTTGGCCATGACGACAGGGAACTGGTCGATGTTACCCAGATGCCGTGGCGCGCCGTGGGCCTTTTGACGCTGGCCGACGGTGCGTGCACCGGAATCCTGATCGGCCCCCGGGTGGTGGCAACGGCGGCGCATTGCATGCGGGGCGAGGGGGGGCAGGCGTCCAAGGCGCTCAGCTTTCGTGCCGGTGCCAATGGCGACACCGATCTAGGCAGCGCCTCGATCATCGGTTCCGTGGTTGCGCCCGATTACACCGAAGGCAGCGCCCCGCCGGGCGGCGGCAACGGCAATGACTGGGCGATCCTGACGCTGGATCGCGACCTCGGCACCCAGGTCGGGTTCGTGCGCCCCTATGTTCTGGCCAAGGACGACCTGTCCGAGATCCGCGGCGGGCGCTTCCTGGTCAGCCAGGCCGGATACAGCTGGGATACCGGCTCGCATCTGTCCGGGCATCTCGATTGCCAGGTGCTGACGGCCTATGGCGACGGCTCGTTCATCCATACCTGCGACACCACGCAGGGCGACAGCGGCTCGCCGATCATGACGCTGCGCAATGGCGAATGGCGGTTGATCGCCGTGGACAGCCAGTTCTTCGCGGCGCAACCGCCGTTCCCCCAGATGTCGAGTTCACATCTGGCGGTGGATACCCGCGCCTTCGCCGAGGCGCTGCGCCAGGCCGGTGTGCTCGACTGAACCGGACGCGGGCCGGGGTTCCCCCGACCTGCCACACGACTCTTGGGGCAGGGGGGCTATGCGCCCCCCTCTTTGCTACGCAAATTCACCCCCGCAGGATACTTTTGGAATGAAGACAGGGCAGAGGGTGTGACGCCCTGTTCATCTTGCCAGAAATACTCACCTGTTTTTGGCGCCTCAACTGGCGTCGAGCGCGGCGACGATCCGTGAGAAATCGCTGGCTTTCAACGAGGCCCCGCCGACCAGGGCGCCGTCGACATTGGCAATGGCGAAAATCGTCGCGGCGTTCGCAGGGTTGACCGAGCCGCCGTAGAGCAGCCGGATCGCCGGGTCGGGCGCTGCGTCGCGCAGAAAGGCGTGCACTTCGGCGATCTGGTCATCCGTGGGGGTGCGGCCGGTGCCGATGGCCCAGCCGGGTTCATAGGCGATGACGGTGTTGTCGGCGTTCGCCCCTTCGGGAAGCGACCCGGCCACTTGCGCGCCGATCA
>JAGRMK010000392.1 GCA_020441345.1 Paracoccaceae bacterium | reverse complement strand
ACCTGCTTGGCCGATTGCGCGGCGATCCGGCCCAGTTCGACGGGCGGCACCTCTTCGGTGATCTCATCGCCGATCACGGCGCCGGCGCGGTATTGCTGCGCCTGCTCGACGGTCAGTTCGGCGTGGTAGTTTTCCAGCAGATCGTCCTCGACCACGGTGCGCACGCGGGTGAAGGTGGCGCGGCCGGTCTTGCGGTCGATATGGACGCGGATGTCCATATCGGCGCCATAACGCGACTTCGCGGCCCGCGCGAGGCTGTCTTCCATCGCCTGCACGACCAGTTCGGGGTCGATCAGTTTCTCACGCGCGACCGCTTCGGCGGTCTGCAACAGTTCCAGCTGATTGGCACTGGTGATGGCCATTAATCACTCCTCCTCGGAAGCGGTCTCGGTTTGAATATCGTCGAAGTCGGCTTCGTTGATCACGCCCGCGCTCTTGCGCGCACGCAGGGTCTCGGCGATCAGTTCGTCGGTCAGCACCAGCTTTGCATCCGACAACCAGTCGAATTGCAGCCCGATGGTCACCGGCTCGCCCTGGTCGTCGATCTCGATCAGGATCTCGTTGTCCTCGACGCCCTGCAACACGCCCTTGAAGCGGCGGCGGCCGTCAATCAGTTCCTCGGTCTCGATCCGCGCCTCATGGCCCGACCAGGTATCGAAATCCTTGAGCCGGGTCAGCGGGCGGTCGATGCCGGGGCTTGACACCTCCAGCACATAAGCATCCTCAAGCGGATCGTCGACATCGAGCACCGCCGAAACCGTGGTGGTGATCTCGCCAAGCTCGTCGATCTCGATCCCGCCATCGGGCCGGTCGGCCATGATCTGCAAGGTGCGGGTCTTGCCCGACATCAGGCGCAGACGCACCAGTTCGAAACCCTCGGCCTCGATCGCCGGGCGCACGATCTCGGCCAAACGCCGGTCAATGGCCGTGCGCGCGACAAGATCGCTGTGTGCTCCGTGCTCGCGAGTTTGCTCGCTCATGGGGCGAACCTCCAGAAATGAAAAAACGGGCCAAGCGGCCCGTGCAAATGTCCGGTGGCGCTTTCGGGTTTGGACCCCGCAGCAGCCGCTGTTGAAGGCGATATACGCCCCTGCCCGATAAACTTCAAGGGATATGTCACTAAGGGCGGTTTCCGGTGCCCGCGCGAACAGATAGGGAGGGCGCGCAGCCCTAGCTAAGTATCCGAATGCCATCTCACCTTACGCGCCGCCATCTTCTGACCCTTGCCGGGGCTGCGGCGCTCTCCCTTCCGGCGCTGGCCGCCCGCGCAATCATCGAGCGCCCGACCTCCGTCCTGATCTGGGAAGGGGGCGGGCCGTTCTTTGGCGGGTTTTCGGCCCTGGAATTGACGGCGGACCGTATGCAGGCGCTGGCAGTCAGCGATCGCGGCTTTGCGGTTCGCGCACGCCTGGTCCGCGACGCCGCCGGGCGGTTGATTGGCATCGAGAAAATGGATCATTTCCCATTGCGCGACGAAGACGGTGGCCCGGTTCAGGGCCGCCGTGCCGATTCCGAAGGCATGGACCTGGACGCCGACGGGCACCTCACGGTGTCGTTTGAAGGTGGGCAACGCTCGCGGGTCATGCGGTACACCGATGCCCGGTCGCCGGGATCGGAACTGCCTGCGCATCCCGACTGGGCAGCACAACGCGGAAACGGCGGTCTGGAGGCGCTGGCGGTGGATGCCTCGGGTGCTGTCTTCACAATCCCGGAGTCTGCCCGCGGCAGAGCCTTTCCCCTTTATCGCCATGATCGCGACGGTTGGAATGTGGTGGCGCTGTTGCCCGCCCTCGACGGGTTCGAGCCGGTCGGCGCCGATTTCGGCCCGGACGGCGCGCTCTATCTGCTGGAACGCAAGTTCAGAATGGCGTTCTTCGCCACGCGCATCAGCCGCCTGCGCCCGCGCGACTGGGCCCGGCGCGAAATTCTGGTCGAAACCGGATATGGCGTTCTGGACAATCACGAGGGCATCAGCATCACGCGCGACCCGGCCGGTCAACTCTGGGCAACGACGATTTCCGACGATAACCAGAACCGGTTCCAACGCACCGAGATCGCGGAATTCCCCCTGCCGCAAGCCTAAAGCGCCTCTGACAAACCCCGCGAATCACGCAATGCGTTCATCACATGCACCAGTTCCGAGGTAATCCCCGGTTCAGAAAGCGCGTGTCCAGCAACCGGAACCATCCGCAAGGTGCTTCCGGGCCATTTGCGGTGCAACGCCCAGGCCGTAACCGGCGGACAGATCATGTCGAACTGCCCCTGCACGATGGTGCCGCGCACGTCCTTCATGCGCCACAGATCCCGCATCAACTGGCCGTCGGTTTCAAAGAAGCACTTGTTGGTGAAGAAATGGTTTTCAAGCCGCGCAAAGGCCCGCGCGTAATCGACCGGCGTTTCGAAATGCCCGCGCGTCTCGACGGTCGCCAGCGCGTTTTCCCAATCCGACCAGAGCCGCGAGAACCGCGCCTCTTGGGCAAAGACACCGGAAAACAGGCGCTTGTTATAGGCCGCGATCAGATCGTCGCGCTCATCCACGGGGATCGCATCGACGAATCGCGCCCAGAGTTCAGGGAAAAACCGCCCCGCGCCGCCGCCGTAAAACCAGTCCAGCTCGTCCTGCGTGCCCATGAACACGCCGCGCAGCACCAGATAGGCGGCCCGGTCGGGGTGCGCCTGGGCATAGGCCAACGCCAGCGTGGCGCCCCAACTGCCGCCAAAGACGATCCAGCGCGGAATCTCCAGAATCTGCCGAATCGCCTCGATATCGGCGATCAGGTGCTGCGTGGTGTTCGCCTCGACGCTCGCATGCGGGCGCGAGCGACCGCAGCCGCGCTGATCGAACAAGATCACACGGTAATGAACCGGGTCGAAGAACCGCCGCATCATCGGGCTCGATCCCCCGCCCGGTCCGCCGTGCAGCACCACCACCGGAATCCCGCGCGGATTGCCGCTTTGCTCGACGTAAATCTGATGACCATCGCCGACATCCAGCGTCCGCCGGTCGAAGGGCTCGATTGGCGGGTAAAGAAATGCGGCTGCGCGCTTTTGCTCGTGGGACTTGTCCATATCTCGGTCTATATACCCGCCGTGATCCGCATTCCACGGGATGCCGCGACAAAACGCAAGCCGGAGCGTACCATGAGCACAACAACCATCGACCCCGCAGAAGTCGCCAAGTTCGAGGCCATGGCCGCGGAATGGTGGGATCCGAACGGCAAATTCAAGCCCCTGCACATGCTCAACCCCTGCCGGCTGGATTATATCACCGGCCAGATTGCCGCGGAATTCGGTCGCGACCAAACCGCCCCGCGCCCGTTCGACGGGTTGCGGTTGCTCGATATCGGTTGTGGTGGAGGGCTGTTGTCGGAACCGATGGCGCGGCT
>JAGRMK010000023.1 GCA_020441345.1 Paracoccaceae bacterium | reverse complement strand
GCCACGGCGCATGCGGCGATCCTGGGCGTGGCGCTGGCATTGGCGTTCGATCTGTCGATCTTTGCCGGAACGCTGGCGATGGCAATGGCGATGGCGGTAATCGTCGCGGCCCTGGCCGGGCGCGGCTGGGCAATGGACACCACTCTGGGGGTGTTGGCGCATTCGGCGCTGGCGCTGGGGCTTGTGGCGGTGTCATTCCTGCCGGGCACGCGGGTCGATCTGTCTGCGTTCCTGTTCGGCGATATCCTGACCGTGACCACGGCCGATCTTTGGGTGATGGCGGGGGGCGCCGCGCTGGTCGTCGGCTTGCTGGTCTGGCGCTGGGAGGCCCTGTTGACGGCAACGATCAGCGAGGATCTGGCGCAGAGCCTTGGCATGAACCCGGCGCGCGAACGGCTGGTGCTGACGCTGGCGCTGGCGCTGACCGTCGCGGTCGGGCTGAAGGTGGTTGGCGCCCTGCTGATCGCCGCCCTGCTGATCGTGCCGCCCGCCACGGCGCGGGTCTTTGCCCGCTCGCCCGAGGGCATGGCGCTGGTCGCGGTCGGGATCGCGGCGCTGGCGGTGCTTGCCGGGGTCTTGGGCTCGGCGCAGTTAGACACGCCGACCGGGCCCAGTATCGTCACCGCCGCCGCGGCGTTCTTTGCCGGATCGCTGGGCGGCGCGGCCTTGTGGCGACGCCAGGCCGGCCGGTGACGCGCCCCGGGCATCGGGACCGCCGGAAGAATGAGTATTTCGGGCAAGATGAAGCCGGGGCGGGGCTACATCAGGCAAAGCGACCCGGGTGAAGCGCGGCAGGCGTCGGACGGCCGAGCAGCGCATCCTCAACCAGGGCCGCGGTGCGCGGTGCCAGCGTCAGGCCGATATGCCCGTGGCCAAAGGCCAGCACCAGGCCGCGCCGCACTGCGCCGATCACTGGCAGACTGTCGGGCATCGAGGGGCGCAACCCCATCCAGCGCCGCGCGGGTGGCGGCAAATCGGGAAACACGCCGCGCGCGGCGGATTCGAGCCGCGCCCAGCGATGCCCCGACGGCGGTGCATCGACACCGCCCAGTTCCACGGTCCCCGCGGCCCTCAGGCGGCCGTCCATCGGCGTGAAATAGAACCCGTGCCGCGTCGGGCACAGCGGCCGGGAAAGCGGCTGCGCGGCGTCGGGCAGGTCGAATTCCAGGTGATAGCCGCGCTCGGTGGTTAGCGGGATGCAATGCCCCAAAGGGCGCAACAGGCGCGCCGACCAGGCCCCCGCGGCGAGCACCACGGCCTCGGCATCCACCCCTTCGCCAGTGTCGAGCGTCAGCCGCCAGCCCGCGCCGCGCGGTGCAAGGCCGATCACCCGCGCAAAGTGGCGGTGGGGCGCAAGAGGCGCGGCGATGCGCGCAAGCATCGTCGCCGGATCGGTCATCCAGAGCGTGCCGGGAAACAACGCCGCGCCCGCGAAGCGCCCCGGCGCCAGGCCCGGCTCCAGCGCCTGCAGCGCACCCGCATCCAGAATCTCGATCGGCACGCCCAGCGCGCGGCGCCGGTCGAGCGAGGCGCGCGCCTGGGCAACCGCCTCGGGGGTGTCGTAGGCATAGAGCGCGCCACGCTCGCGCAAGAGCGCGGTGCCGCCGACCTCTGCGGCAAGGGCGCGCCAGTCATCCGAGACCCCGGTCAGAAGATCGGCCAGCACCGCGCGATTGCGGGCTGCGGCAACAGGCAGGCATTGGCGCAGGAAACGGGCGAGCCACGGCGCCAGAGCAAGGGCCGAAGGGCGATGGATCGCCAGCGGACTGCCCGCGTCCAGCAGCAGGCGCGGCAGCGCGCGCAACACCTCGGGCGTGCCGACCGGGTCGACGGCATAGGCGGCGACGGTGCCCGCGTTGCCGGTCGAGGCCATGTGCGCCTCGGCCACCGGGGCGACGGCGATGACATCGTGGCCGCCCGCCGCCAGGCGCCGCGCCGCTGTCAGCCCGATGATCCCGGCGCCGACAACCGCGATCTGCATCAGTAGCCCGCGTCCCGGTTGACCCGGTGCAACAGCGGCTCGTTCGCCAGCATCCGGCGGATATTCTCGACAACCACCCGCGAGGCGGTGCCGGGTCTGGTATCGGCGGCGATATGGGGGGTGACGGTGACGCGCGGATGCGCCCAATAGGGGTGCTCGGGCGGCAAGGGTTCCGTGCGGAACACATCGAGCGTGGCCTGCGCGATCTGCCCGGTATCGAGCGCCGCGAGCAATGCGGCGTCGTCAATCAGCGTGCCGCGGCCGGGGTTGATCAGCGTGGCGCCATGCGGCAACCAGCCCAGCGTTTCCGCGTTCAGCGTGGTCTCGGTATCGGGCGTCGCGGGCAGCAGGGTGACGACGATCTGGGCCTCTTGCAGCACGGCGCGCAATCCCTCGGGCCCGTGATGGCAGTCGATCCCCGCAACGGTTTTCGGCGTGCGGCTCCAGCCGAGCACGCGGAACCCCAGACCGGCCAGCGCCTGCCCGCAGGCCGTGCCAAGCGCGCCGAGACCGAGCACCGCCACCGGGCGATCGGCGGCCAGCGGCGGGATCACCGGCGCCCAGGTGCCGGTCTGCGCCGCCAGGATCGCGTCGATTCCCAGATGCGCGCGCAGCACGTGCCCGGCGACATATTCGACCATTCCCTGCGTCAGGCCGGGGTCGACCATGCGGCACAAAGGCTGCGTCAAGGTCCGGTTGGTTACGATCCGCTCGACCCCCGCCCAGAGGCTTTGCACCAGACGGCACCGCGGATAGGCGGCGAAATCCTCGATTTCGCGCTGATGCGGGGAATAGACAATCACGTCCACCGTCGCCGGATCGGCATCGAATTGCAACGCCGCGTCGATCCCGGCTTCGGCAAACGCGGCCTCGAGCGGGGTTTGCCACACCGGCCACAACGCGGCGCGGCCCTGGAATTGGACGATCAGAGTCATGCGCGCTCCCTCGGGCGGTGAACACAGGCGCTTTGCACAAGGCCGAAGCCGATCAGGATCATCAGCATCGCCGACCCGCCATAAGACACCAGCGGCAGGGGCACGCCGACGACCGGCGCCAGCCCCATGACCATGGCCATGTTCACCGCGAAATACAGGAAGAAGTTGCCTGCGATGCCGAGGATCAGCAGCGCCGCAAAGCGGTTCTTGGCCTGCATCGCGGCAATGACGCAGGTTGCCAGAATCGCGATATACAAGGTCAGCAGGAACACGCCGCCAACAAAGCCGAATTCCTCGGCCAGGGTGTTGAAGATGAAATCGGTATGTTTTTCAGGCAAGAAATTGAGCCGCGACTGCGTGCCCTGCATGAAGCCGCGCCCCGACCAGCCGCCAGAGCCCAGCGCGATCATCGCCTGATTGATGTGATACGAACTGCCCAGCGGGTCGAGGGTCGGGTCGAGAAAGGCGTCGATGCGTCGAAACTGGTAATCGCGCAGCAACTGCCAGTCGGTCCCGCGCGAGGAAAAGACCAGCGTGATCAGACCGGCGCCCGCCGCCATCACCCCACCAAAATACCACAGGCTGACACCGGCAAAGAACATCACCATGCCGCCGCCACCCAGGATCAGCAGCGCGGTGCCAAGGTCGGGCTGCTTGAGCACCAAAAACGCTGGCGCGGCGATCATGACGACCGCCACGAGCACCCAGAAAGGATGCGACACGCGGCGCGGGTCCAGCCAGTCGTAATAGGCGGCCATCGCCATGATCACGGTGATCTTGGTCATTTCCGAGGGCTGAATGCGGATCGGGCCGAGTTCAAGCCAGCGCTGGGCCCCCATGCCAACCGAGCCGAAGAATTCGACCCCCAGCAGCAGGATCACCGACGCCGCATAGCCAAGTCCGGCCATCGACCGCCAGAACCAGAGGGGCACGAAGCCCACAAAGAACATCACGCCCAGCGCAAGTGCGTAACGCTGCATCTGCGGTTCGGCCCAACGGTCGAACCGGCCACCGGCCACCGAGTAGAGTTGCAGGAACCCGACACAGGCGACGGCGGTCAGCAGGATCACCAGCACCCAGTTGATATAAAGCACCTTGGACAGGCCGGTCGGCGTGTGTTTTACGTTGTATTCCAGATAGCTCATGCGCGGCTCCGGCCCGGATTGGGTTCGGCGGGCGGGCCGATCTGATCGCTGATCGTGCGGATCATCGACTCGATCCGGTTGCGCTGCGGGGCGGGATAGGCCTCGAGCGGGGGCAGACCGCCGCTCTGCGCGGCCAGAATGATGTCACGCGCAATGGGCGCAGCCACGGACGAGCCGCCGCCGCCGTGTTCGACGACGATCGACACCGCATAGCGCGGCTCGGTATCGGGCGCGAACGCGACGAACAACGCATGGTCGCGGCGGTTCCACGGCAGTTGATCCTGGCGCCGGATCCCGGCTTCGCGTTCGGCGGTGGTGATCGAAAACACCTGGCTGGTGCCGGTCTTGCCCGCCATGCGCAGCGCCGCGTCAACGATCCGCGACGAATACGCGGTGCCCCGGTTGGAGTTCGACACTTCCCACATCCCGCGCCGGATCTGCGCCAGCGCCTCGGGCGACAGGCCCAGCGACGGCTGATCGGCGATCGGTTGCTCCACATCGTCAATGGCGTGGACAAGTCGCGGCACAATCGCCCGGTTCGAGGCCAGCCGCGCGGTCATCACCGCCAGTTGCAGGGGCGTGGTCAACACGAACCCCTGGCCGATCGACGCGTTGATCGTGTCGCCGACCACCCATTCGGCGCCCCGGCGTTCGCGCTTCCATTCCCGCGAGGGGTTCAAGCCGCTGGAAACCCCCGAGAGCGGCAGGTCATAGCGTTCACCCAGCCCAAGCCGGGTCGCCATGGCGTTTATCCGCTCGATACCGACGCGCTGCGCCAGTTCGTAAAAGAACACGTCACAGCTTTCAGAGAGCGCCGAGACCAGATTGACACGCCCGTGCCCGCCACGGTTCCAGCAGTGGAACCGACGGTCGCTGATCTCGATGTGACCAGGGCAGAAAATGCGTTCATCCGGGGTCGCGAAGCCCCCTTCGAAAGCCGCCAGCGCCGTGACCATCTTGAAGGTCGAGCCCGGCGGATAGGCGCCCTGCACGGTCTTGTTCGACATTGGCCGGTGGTCGTTGTCGCGCAACCCGGCATAATCGGCCACCGAAATTCCGCGCACGAAGAGGTTCGCATCGAACGACGGTGACGACGCCAGCGCCAGGATATTGCCGGTCGGAATATCCATGACCACCGCCGAGGCACTGTCTTCGCCCAGCCGCGCCAGGCAAAAGGCCTGCAACTGGCGGTCCAGGGTCAACTGCACATTGACACCGGGATCGCCCTCTTGCCGGTCGAGCTCGCGCATCTCGCGGCCGACCGCGTTGACCTCGATCCGGCGATGCCCGGCGCTGCCGCGCAGGTTTTCCTCCAGCTCGCGCTCGACGCCGATCTTGCCGATCTGAAAGCGCGGGATCATCAGCAACGGGTCGGGGTTCTCACGCGCTTCCAGATCGCGCTCGGACACCGGCCCGACGTAGCCGACGCTATGGGCAAATTCGGCACCAAACGGATAGAACCGGGTCAGGCCAACCTCTGGCGTGATGCCCGGCAGGGCGGGGGCGTTGGCGGCGACGCGCGCAACCTCTTCCCAATTGAGCTGATCGACGATGGTCACCGGAACGAAGGGCCGATGCCGCAGGATCTCGCGTTCCGCGCGCTCGATCTCCTCGGGGGTCAGCGGGATCAGTTGCGCCAACCGCTCCAACGCCGCGCGCGGCTCTCCCGCATCTTCGCGCACCAGAACGATGCGGTAGTTCTGCACGTTCCCCGCGATCACCGCGCCGTTGCGGTCCAGAATCAGCCCCCGCGACGGCGGCAACAGGCGGATGTTGATGCGGTTTTCCTCGGCAAGCAGGCGGAATTCATCGGCCTGTCCCAGTTGCAAGGACCGCATCCTCAGCAACAAGACCCCCGCAAAAGTCAACTGCACCCCGCCCAGCAGCGCGGCGCGGCGCGATATCCTGCGCGCGCTTTCCTCGGTGTCCTTGGTGGGGCGTTTCATACCTTGCGACCCAGTTCATCGACTTCGCCGGTCGCCGGCTTGCGCACCCGCAGCACGGTTTGCAGCACGAGGACGACCAGTGGATAGCTCAGCACTGTGAACACAAGTTTCACCAGGCTCAAGTCCAGCGGCGGGCGCGGGCTCATCACAATCACAAGACCCAGCCGGTTGGCCAGGAACATCGTCACGATAACCGCAGACACCAACGCCCATTCCAGCATGATATGCATTTCGCGAACCACCGACTGACGGCGGCGCAGAAACTCGGTCCCGGCCAGCACACAAAGCGCCCAAAGCCCGGGCGGCCGCATCATGAACAGATCCTCGGCCAGGAACACCAGCGCGATGACCGCCGCCGGCAGATGCGCGGGGCGGCGCAAGACCCAGGCCAGCGTCAGCGGCAACAACAGATCCGGGCGCGGCAAGGTATCCAGCGGCACCGACAGGGGCAGAAGCCGCAGCAGGATGCTCAGCGCCGCGACCAGCAGCCAGAGCCCCATGTTGGCCAGGGTATCGAGGCGCCAATACTCATTCATTCGCGCCCCCATTGGCCTCTGTGCCGCCCGGAACCGGCAGTGCGGGCACCGGCGCGATCATGTCGGTCGCCGGGTCGCCGCCCGGCTCGGGCGTCACGGGTTCAAACGGCTGGCCGGTGACCGGGTCCAGCGGCGTGCCGCTGGCATCCAGAGGCCGCAACAGGGTGCCCGACTGTTCGATGCGCTCGGCCGGGCGAGAGCGCAGCACACGCAGGAAATCGAGCCGCCCGTAATCGGCTGCCAGCATCACCCGCAACCGCCCGTCGCTGCCCTGTACGACCTCGCCCACCAGCAGGCCGGGTGGAAACACCCCCCCATCCGAGGCGCTTACGACCCGGTCGCCGGGGCGCAGGGCGTCTGCGCTGTCCACGAACTCCAGAACCGGCATCGGGCTGTTGTCGCCGCTGAGCAGCGCATGTTGCCCCGAGGGCTGTACCAGCACCGGCACGCGGCTGTTGGAATCGCTCAGCAGGATCACCCGCGCCGACCGGTCGCCGACACCGGCGATCCGCCCCGCCAGACCCAGACCGTCCATCACCGCCCAGCCATCGACGATCCCGTCGCGGGTGCCGACGTTGATCAGCACCGACTGCCGATAGGGCGAGCCGGAATCCGCCATCACAACGCCCGTGACATGTGTCAGCTGCGGGTCCAGCCGCACCCGCGCCATGTCCAGCAATTGCGCGTTGCGCTGCTCCAGTTGCAGCGCCGCCTCGCGCCAGGCGCGCATCTGCTGCAACTCGCGGCGCAGCTCCTGGTTCTGTTCGTAAATGCGCGTATAGCTCTGAAAATCCTCGAACATCCGCGCAACGCGCGTGACCGGTGCCATCGCCCAATCCATGTTCGGCACCACTGTGTCGATGACCGCCGTGCGGAATCGCTCGATCCGCGGGCTGTCGATGCGCCACAGCAAGAACAGGCCCAGCAACAGCACCGCCAGCACCGCCAGAACGAGGCGGCGCACGGGGCGGACGAAATCGGCCTCGTTTGAGCGATCAGTCGGCACGTCGATCCCTCTTGGCGGACCTCTCGGTCAGCTTTCGTAATCGATGGCGTGGCGCAGCTGCTTTTCGTATTCCAGCGCCTTGCCGGTTCCCAGCGCGACACAGTTCAGCGACTGGTCGGCCACGGTGATGATCAGGCCCGTCTGCTCGCGCAGCGCCAGATCCAGATCCCCCAGCAGCGCGCCGCCGCCGGTCAGCATGACGCCCCGGTCGACGATATCAGCCGCCAGATCGGGCGGCGTGGTTTCCAGTGCGATCATCACCGCCTCGCAGATCGTCTGCACGGTTTCACTGAGCGCCTCGGCCACCTGGCCCTGGGTGATCTCGATTTCCTTGGGCACGCCGTTCAGCAGGTCGCGGCCGCGGATCTGCATGACCTTGCCGCGCCCGTCATCGGGCATCCGCGCGGTGCCGATCGTCGTCTTGATGCGTTCGGCAGTCGATTCGCCGATCAAGAGGTTCTGGTGTCGGCGCAAGTAGCTGATGATTGCCTCATCCATGCGGTCGCCGCCGACCCGCACGGACCGCGCATAGACAATGTCGCCAAGGCTGAGAACCGCGACCTCGGTGGTCCCGCCGCCGATGTCCACGACCATGCTGCCGGTTGGATCGGTGATCGGCATTCCCGCGCCGATGGCCGCCGCGATGGGCTCCGAAATCAACCCGGCCCGCCGTGCGCCCGCGGACAGAACCGACTGCCGGATCGCGCGCTTTTCGACCGGGGTCGCGCCATAGGGCACGCAGACGATGACCTTGGGCTTGGAGAAGGTCGAGCGCCGCGTCACCTTGCGGATGAAATGCTTGATCATTTCTTCGGCGACATCGAAATCGGCGATCACCCCGTCCCGCATCGGGCGGATCGCCTCGATCGAGCCAGGGGTCCGGCCCAGCATCAGCTTGGCGTCCTCGCCGACCGCCAGAACCTGCTTGCGCCCGTCCTTGACGTGATAGGCAACGACCGACGGTTCATTGAGGATGATGCCGCGGCCCTTCACATAGATCAGCGTGTTCGCTGTCCCCAGGTCGATCGCCATATCTGACGAAAACAGGCCGGTGATTCCAAACATATGGCGGCTTTCCAAAGAATAGCATATTAAGCCCCCGCGAGAGGGCGGGGGCGTTTGGCGCTCTTATAGGCCCGCCGCGCCCTTGGCGTAAAGGGCAGTCTGGCCGCCGATCGGCGCGATTCTGCCACTCTGGGCGTCACGTTCGGGTCATCACCCCGTGCCGCCCTCTTCATCTTGCAAGAAATACTCCGGGGGGTGAATTGGCGAAGCCAAGAGGGGGCCAGCGGCCCCCTGCCCCTTCGCCCCCTGTCAACTCGCCGATTGCATCAGGGCCGAATTGCTGGTCCGCCCCTGCCCTGCGTGCAGCCGGTTCAGCGCGTTCACATAGGCCCTGGCCGAAGCAACGACAGTGTCGGTATCGGCCGACTGCCCGGTGAACACCCGCCCATCCAGGCTGAGCCGGACCGAGACCGTCGCCTGCGCGTCGGTGCCCTCGGTTACGGCCTGCACTTGGTAGAGATCCAGCTTGGCCCCATGCGGGTAGAGCATCTTGACCGCGTTGAACACCGCATCGACCGGACCGTCGCCGGTGGCATCGACGAACTGTTCCTCGCCGCCGACCGACAGGGTCAGCTCGGCCTCCTGCGGGCCCTCGGTGCCGCAAACGACACGCAGCTTGCGGACCTGCAGGTGATCGTCGTTTGCCGATGCCGAGGCATCTGCCAGCAGCGCGATCAGGTCGTCGTCGTAGACTTCCTTCTTGCGGTCGGCCAGGGCCTTGAACCGAACGAACACGTCCTTGAGCTGGTTGTCACCCAGGTCATACCCCAGCTCGCCCAGCTTCGCGCGCAGCGCCGCGCGGCCCGAATGCTTGCC
>JAGRMK010000391.1:1444-4399 GCA_020441345.1 Paracoccaceae bacterium | reverse complement strand
TGCGACATGAAGGGCGGGCTGGCGGCCTCGATCGTCGCCGTCGAGGCGTTTCTCGAAACCTTTCCCGATTTCGCCGGCGCGATCGAGATTTCCGGCACCGCCGACGAGGAATCGGGCGGCTATGGCGGCGTGGCCTATCTGGCCGAACAGGGGTTCTTTTCGCCGCAGCGCGTGCAGCACGTCATCATCCCCGAACCCTTGCAGAAGGATCGCGTCTGCCTGGGGCATCGCGGCGGATGGTGGGCCGAGATCGAAACCTTCGGCGAGATCGCGCATGGCTGCATGCCGTTCCTGGGCGATTGCGCGGTGCGCCACATGGGCGCCGTGCTGGACACGTTCGAAAACCGGCTGTTCCCGGCGATGGCCGCGCGGCGCACCGACATGCCCGTGGTGCCCGAGGGCGCGCGCTCGTCGACCATGAACATCAATTCGATCCACGGCGGGCAGCCCGAACGGGCCCCGGATTCGACCGCCCTGCCCTCGCATTGCGTGCCCGATTCGTGCCGCATCGTGATCGACCGGCGCTATCTGGTCGAAGAAACGCTGGACGGGGTGCGCGATGAGATCACCGGCCTGCTGGACGATCTCAAACGCGACCGGCCGCGTTTCGACTATGCGCTGCGCGAGTTGAACCATGTCATCCCCTCGATGACCGACCGCGACGCGCCCGTCGCGCGTACCGTCGCGGCGGCGATTTCATCCGTGCTGGGCGTCGAGGCCGAATTCGTCGCCTCGCCCGGCAGCTATGATCAGAAACACATCGACCGGATCGGCAAGCTGAAGAATTGTGTGGCCTATGGCCCCGGTTTGCTGGAACTTGCGCATAAACCCGACGAATATGTCGGGGTTGACGACATGATGGATAGCGCCGCGGTCATGGCCCGCAGCCTCGCCGCGCTGCTGACACATAACACCAAGGGGGAGATCACCGAATGAAACATCTGACCGCGCTGGTTCTGGCCGGGTCGACCGCGCTCTTTGCCAGCGCCGCCGCCGCCCAGCACAGCCATATCCGCGTCGCAATGCAGCTTGAGCCGCCAAACCTGGACCCGACCGCCGGCGCCGCGCAGGCCATCGATTCGGTTGTCTATTCGAACATCTACGAGGGGCTGACGCGCTTCCTGTCCGACGGCTCGGTCGTGCCCGGCCTCGCCCATAGCTGGGAGATTTCGGACGACGGGCTGATCTATACCTTTCACCTGCATGACGGCGTGATGTTCCACGACGGCACCACGATGGATGCCGAAGACGTGAAATTCAGCCTCGACCGCGCCCGCGCCGAGGACAGCACCAACGCGCAAAAGGCGCTGTTTGCCGGAATCACGGATGTGACGGTGATCGACCCGCTGACGGTGCAGATCACGCTTGGCGCGCCGAACGGGTCCATGCTGTTCAACCTCGCCTGGGGCGATGCGGTGATCGTGGCGCCCGAAAGCATCGGAGACGCGGCCAGCCATCCAATCGGCACCGGCGCCTTCATGTTTGAAAACTGGGTGCAGGGCGACCGCATCGACATTGTGCGCAACCCCGATTATTGGGGCACCCCCGCCGCGCTGGACAGCGCGACCTTCCGCTTCATCGCCGATCCCACCGCCGCCTTCGCCGCGATGATGGCCGAGGATGTNNGATGTCTTCGTCGGCTTCCCCGCCCCCGAAAACCTGCCGCAATTCGAGGCCGACCCCCGGTTCCAGGTGCTCGTCGGCAACACCGAGGGCGAGACGATCCTGGCGATGAACAACCAGATGCCGCCCTTCGACAACGTGCTGGTGCGCCAGGCCGTCGCCCATGCCATCGACCGTCAGGCGATCATCGACGGCGCGATGTATGGTATCGGCACGCCGATTGGCACCCATTTCGCGCCGCACAACCCCGATTATGTCGATCTGACCGGCATTTCGGCCCATGACCCCGACCGCGCGCGCGCGCTTCTGGCCGAGGCCGGGTTGCCCGACGGCTTCACCACCACCCTCAAACTGCCGCCGCCCTCTTATGCGCGCCGCGGTGGCGAGATCATCGCCGCGCAACTGCGCGCGGTCGGCATCACCGCCGAGATCGAGAACCAGGAATGGGCACAATGGCTGGAAAGCACCTTTCGCGGGCATGACTATGGCCTGACCATCGTCAGCCATACCGAACCGATGGACATCGGCATCTATGCCAACCCGGACTATTATTTCCAGTATGACAACCCGGATTTCCAGGCGCTGATGACCACGCTCACCTCGACCACCGACCCCGCGGCGCGCTCGGCCCTGCTGGCGCAGGCGCAAACGATGATCGCCGAGGACTACGTGAACGGCTTCCTGTTCGAACTGGCGGTGCCCACCGTGGCCCGCGCCGGGATTCAGGGCCTGTGGCTGAACCAGCCGACGGCGGCGATCGACCTGACCGGCGTCACCTGGCCGTAACCGGCCCCGGCGGCGCCCCTCACCGGGCGCCGCCACCCCCCCTGCCCCGCCCCGAACCGACTGGAGCCGACAGGCGATGATCCGCTACACGATCGGTCGCGTGACCTCGCTCTGCCTGAGCCTCATCGTCGCCTCGATGGTGATCTTCGCGGTGGTCGAGATCGTGCCCGGCGACCCCGCCGCCTATATGCTGGGGGTCAACGCGCGCCCCGATACGGTGGCCGCGCTGCGCGCCGAACTGGGGCTGGATATGCCGGTGCCGCAACGCTACCTGAGCTGGACCGCCGGCATGTTGCGCGGCGATTTCGGGCAGTCCTATACCTATCGCACCCCGGTGTCGCAGATGATCGCCGACCGCATCGGCGTGTCGCTTCCGCTGGCGCTCTTTGCGCTGACCCTGACCATCCTGATCGCCTTTCCCGCCGGGATCTATGCCGCCAGCCGGCGCGGCGGGCTGGGCGACATCGGCATCATGGGGGCCACGCAGCTTGGCGTCGCGGTGCCGAATTTCTGGTTCGCGATGATCCTCGTGGTGATCTTCGCGAT
>JAGRMK010000391.1:0-1386 GCA_020441345.1 Paracoccaceae bacterium | reverse complement strand
TGGGCCGGGCTGAAGGCCCTGACCCTGCCCGCCGTGGCACTTGCCCTGCCGCAGGCGGCGATCCTGTCGCGGGTCATGCGCTCGTCGCTGCTGGACATGCTGGGCGAGGATTTCATCCGCACCGCCCGCGCCAAGGGCCTCAGCCGCCGCCAGGCGCTCTGGCGTCATGCGGTGCGCAACGCGCTGATCCCGGTGCTGACGATCATCGGGCTGCAATTCTCGTTCCTGCTGGCGGGCGGGATCGTCATTGAACAGGTGTTCTTCCTGCCCGGCCTTGGGCGGTTGATCTTCCAGGCGATTTCCGCGCGCGACCTGATCGTCGTCGAAAGCGTGGTGATGCTGCTGGTGTTCCTGGTGATCATCGTCAACTTCACCGTCGACCTGGCCTATGCCGCCGTCGATCCGCGCCTGAGGACCCGGTCGTGACGCCCCGCATGAGCCTGCCGCGCGGCCTGATCATCGGCGCTTTCCTGTCGGCCCTGTTCCTGGGCGCGGCCCTGCTGTCCTTTGTCTGGACGCCCTACGACATCGAGATCCTGTCGATCCCCTCGCGGCTGCACCCCCCCGGCGGCGCGCATTGGCTGGGCACCGATCAACTGGGCCGCGACATGCTGTCGATGATCATGATGGGCGCGCGCACCTCGATTGCCGTCGCCCTGCTGGCGGTCGGCATCGGCATGGGGCTGGGCGTGCCGCTGGGCCTGCTGGCCGCCGCGCGCCGCGGGTCGCTGCTGGATGAGCTGATCATGCGCGGCAACGATCTGATCTTTGCCTTTCCCTCGCTGGTCATCGCCATCCTGATCACCGCCGTGTTCGGCGCGGGCGCGACCAACGCGATCGTCGCCATCGGCATTTTCAACGTGCCGGTCTTTGCGCGGTTGACGCGCGGCGCGGCGCTGTCCTTCTGGTCGCGCGATTTCATCCTTGCGGCGCGCGTGTCGGGCAAATCGGCGGCGCGCATTTCCGTTGAACATATCCTGCCCAACATCGCCAACCTGATGATCGTGCAGGGCACGATCCAGTTTTCGCTGGGGATCCTGGCCGAGGCCGCGCTGTCTTATATCGGGCTGGGCGCGCAGCCACCCACCGCCAGCTGGGGCCGGATGCTGGCCGATGCCCAGACCCTCGCCAGTATCGCACCGCACGTGGCGCTGGTGCCGGGGCTGGCCATCGTGTTCATGGTGCTGGGGCTGAACCTGATGGGGGACGGGCTGCGCGATGTGCTGGACCCGCGCATCCGGGTGACGCGCGCATGACCCTGCTCAGCCTCCGCGACCTGTCGCTGTCGATCGGCGCGACCGACATCCTGCACGCGGTCTCGCTGACCGTCGCGCCCGGCGAAATCGTCGCGATCACCGGCGAGAGCGGCTCGGGCAAGTCGATGAC
>JAGRMK010000390.1:1265-1564 GCA_020441345.1 Paracoccaceae bacterium | reverse complement strand
CAGTGCTCGACCATACGGTAGCGTTCGGTGAGCTGACGCTGACTGTCGCGGTTTCGTCGCTGCCCGAGTTCATCCGCTTTCTGAAGGTCGACGAGACCTGCCGCTTTTCGACTCTGGTCGATGTGACGGCGGTGGATCACCCCGAACGCCGCACGCGGTTCGACGTGGTTTATCATTTCCTGTCGATGTACCGGAACCACCGCATCCGACTGAAGACCGCGATCCGCGAGGATGAAATGGTGCCCTCGATCACCGAGGTTCATCCCGCCGCCAACTGGTTCGAGCGCGAGGTGTTCGAC
>JAGRMK010000390.1:0-1259 GCA_020441345.1 Paracoccaceae bacterium | reverse complement strand
GCATCCTGTTCTCGGGCCACCCGGATTTGCGGCGCATCCTGACCGACTACGGGTTCCGCGGGCATCCGCTGCGCAAGGATTTCCCGACCACCGGCTATGTCGAGGTCCGCTACGACGAGGCCGCCAAGCGTGTCGTCTACGAACCCGTCAAGCTGGTGCAGGACTATCGCCAATTCGATTTCATGTCGCCCTGGGAAGGCGCCAATTACATTCTGCCCGGTGATGAGCGCGCCAAGTGATACACGCACCCGCCCCCACGCAGCCGGTCTGGCCAGCAGGAGTTTCCCTGCTGCTGGGTCTTGGCGCGCAAAAGGCGGGGACCACCTGGCTGCATGACACGCTGAGCAAACATCCCGATTGTTACGCCTTTCCGATCAAGGAATTGCACTATTTCGACACCGTATCGGGGGTGACGCACCTGGGTCATGTGCTGACGCACAAACGCATCAAGGCGCGCACCGTCCGGGGCGAGGCAGATCCGTCGCTGACCCGCGTGCAGCGGCTGGCCGACCTGCTGGAGGCGCCCGACGCGGCCCATCAGGGCTATGTCGATCTGGTGACGGACGGCGTGCCTGCGGGTGGCGTCGCGCTGGACATCACGCCGGCTTACGCGATGCTCGACGATGCGACCTTCGCCCAAGTCGCCGCGATGGGGCAGGCGCGCTTTTTGTTCGTGATGCGCGAACCGGTTGCCCGATTCTGGTCGGGCGTGCGGATGATGGTCAATCAACGCAGGGGCGACGCGGCCGATTTTGAACCGGCGGCACGCCAGATCGTCGATGCCGTGATCGCGGGCGAGTCCTCGCCGCGTGTGCAGGCGGTGATGGCGCGGGGCGATTACGCCGCGACGCTCGACAAGCTGGTCCGGCTGGTGCCAGAAAACCGGCGTCTGGTCCTGTTCTTCGAAACTCTGTTCATACAGTCCACGATGGACCGGATCTATGCCTTTTTGGGTGTGCCCACCGTGCCCCTGACCGATACGGCACCCCGCCTCGAAGGGGTCGGCGCGAGCCTGCGCCCCGACCAGATCGCGGCAGTCACCGAAATCTTTCGCCCCCAATACGAGGCCGTTTGCGCCGCGTTTGGCCCTGCGGTTCCTCAGGCCTGGCACGCGCGTTTCGCGTCCGCCAGCCCGGCCGCGTCGGGCGCCACGACAGACTTGCGACGGAGGTTGCACAGATGATGGACGGATCCAAAGGGTTCACGGACGCTCAGACGGGCGAACAGAAGATCCGCAATTTCAACATCAACTTCGGGCC
>JAGRMK010000389.1 GCA_020441345.1 Paracoccaceae bacterium | reverse complement strand
CGTGGACCGAGTTCTCGCCCTTGGAGAGCGCGAAATCCTTGCGGATGGTGCCTTCTGCGGCTTCGGCCGGGTCGGTGGCGCCCATCACTTCGCGGTATTTGGCGATGGCGTTCTCGCCTTCCAGAACCTGCACGACGACCGGTTCGGAGGCCATAAAAGCGCAAAGTTCGCCGTAGAACGGGCGCTCGGAATGCACGGCATAGAACACGCCGGCCTGCGCCGGGGTCAGGTGGATGCGCTTTTGCGCGATGATGCGCAGGCCCGCGGCCTCGATCTTGGCGTTGATGGCGCCGGTCAGGTTGCGCTTTGTGGCGTCGGGCTTGATGATGCTGAAGGTGCGTTGAATGGCCATCTGCGTCTCTTTCGCTGGGCGCGGATCCGGCCCCATGCCGTCCCGTCGATGAATCGAGGCGCGTCTAGCATGGCGGGCGGGGCTTGAAAAGCCGCGAAACGGGGGCTGCGGCGGCGTAGAAGGCGGCGGGATGGGTCACGGCATCGAAGGGTCTTTGCGGACCGCGACGATCCCGGCAGCCAGCGAGACCAGCACGCTGACGAGCATCAGAGACAGCAAGACCAGGGGCGTGCCCCGCGCTCCGATGATCAGCGCCGTCCCCCAGGTCAATGCCGCGCCCAGCCCGATCGAGAGCGCACCGGAAAGACCCGCCGCTGTGCCCGCCAGGTCCGGGCGCACCGACAATGCGCCCGCATTGGCGTTGGACAAGGTCAGGCCGTTGCCAAAGCCGGTTGTCAGCGTCAGGCCGAAGAGCCAGAGCGGATGCGTGAACCCGGTCGCGAACAGGACGACCGCCAGCCCCAGGCCGATGCTTGGCACCAGCCGCCCCGCCAGGATCAACCGTGCCAGGCCGAGGCGCGGGGCCAGGCGCGCCGTCAGGGTCGCGCCCAGCATGAACCCCGCGGTGATCGAGCCCACGCCGAGCCCGATCAGCGCGGGCGACAGGCTATAGACCGAGGTGGCGACAAAGGGCACGCCGGTGATGAAGATGTAGAACGCGCCCACCGAGAAGGCCTGGCACAGCACATAGGCCCAGAACAGCCCCGAGCCCAGCAGGGCGCCGTAATCGGCGGCGCGGATCGGGCGGGGCGCGCGGCTGAGGGTTTCGCCGAGATCCACCCAGACAAGCGCCAGGCCCAATGTCCCCAGCCCGGTGTAAAGCACGAAGATCATCCGCCAGCCGATCGTGGTTTCCAAAAGGCCCCCGACCATCGGCCCGATCATCGGGGCCAGCGCCATGGCGGCGGCGATGGCGCCCAGTTTGCTGGCGGCGATACGCGGGGGAAACTGGTCGCGGATGATCGCCGAAGAAAGCACCGAGCCTGCGATCACCGCGCCCTGGGCGAGCCGACAGATCAGGAACACGGTGATGTCCTGTGCCAGGACGCAGCCGACCGAGGCCGCGACATAGACGCCGAGGGCCCAGAGCAGCACGGGCCGCCGCCCGACCCGGTCCGACAGCGGGCCCAGCCCCAGTTGCAGCACCGCCGACATCAGCATGTAGCCCGACACCGCCAGCGCCATGATCGCGGCATCGGTGTGCAGCTCGCGGGTCATCGCCGGAAGCGACGGCAGGACCATGTTCAGCGTCAGCATCGAGACCGCCGTCAGCAGGGTCAGGGTGGCCAGATGAGGCGGCGTTCGGGAGGTGAGCATGCGAGGCCTGTTGCGTGTGCCGAACACCAAACGCAACGGCGCCGCAAAAGCAAGGGGCCGGGTGCAAGACGGGCGCTGGCGCAGGCGCGACGGCTCTGCTATGCGGCGCGGCATGCTCAGTATCACCGATCTCACCTTCTCCATCGACGGCCGCCCCCTGATTGTCGGGGCCTCGGCACGTATTCCCTCTGGCCACAAGGTCGGGCTCGTCGGGCGCAACGGCTCGGGCAAGACCACGTTGTTCCGGCTGATCCGCGGTGAACTGGCGCCGGAGGGGGGGACGATCAGCCTGCCGTCGCGGGCCCGCATCGGCGGCGTCGCGCAAGAGGTGCCGTCGTCCGCGACCAGCCTGCTGGACACGGTGCTCGAGGCCGATACCGAACGCGCCGCGCTGATGGCCGAGTCGGTCACCGCCACGGATGCCCACCGTATCGCAGAGATCCAGGCGCGGCTGGCGGATATCGATGCCTGGTCGGCCGAGGGGCGGGCGAGCGCGATCCTGAAGGGGTTGGGGTTCACGCACGAAGAAATGCTGATGCCCTGTTCCGATTTCTCAGGCGGGTGGCGGATGCGTGTCGCGCTGGCGGGGGTGCTGTTCGCACAGCCCGACCTTTTGTTGCTGGACGAACCGACCAACTACCTGGACCTGGAGGGCGCGCTGTGGCTGGAAAGCTACCTGGCGAAATACCCCCATACGGTGATCGTGATCAGCCACGACCGGGGGTTGTTGAACCGGGCCGTCGGCGCGATCCTGCATCTCGATGACCGGAAGCTGACGCTCTATCAAGGCGGTTACGACACCTTTGCGCGCACCCGCGCCGAACAGCGCGCGGTGATGGTGGCCGAGGCCAAGAAACAGGATGCGCGGCGCGCGCACCTGCAAAGCTTCGTGGACCGGTTCAAGGCCAAGGCATCGAAAGCGCGTCAGGCGCAGAGTCGCGTGAAGATGCTGGAAAAGATGCAGCCGATCACCGCCCCCGCCGAGGCCGCGAAGCACGTCTTCACCTTTCCGGTGCCCGAGGAACTGTCGCCACCGATCATCGCGATGGAGGGGGTGTCGGTGGGCTATGGCGAGACCGTGGTTTTGCGTCGGCTGGCGCTGCGGATCGACCAGGACGACCGTATCGCGCTGCTGGGGCGCAACGGTGAAGGCAAATCGACCCTGTCAAAGCTGTTGGCTGACAAGCTGCCCTCGATGGGCGGCGAAATGACCCGATCCAGCAAGCTGAGGGTCGGGTATTTCGCCCAGCACCAGGTCGACGAACTGCATCTGGACGAGACGCCGGTGCAGCACATCCGCCGCCTGCGCCCGACCGAGGGTGAGCCGCGTTTGCGTGCGCGGCTGGCCGGGTTCGGGTTGATGGCGGATCAGGCCGAGACCGTGGTGGGGCGTTTGTCGGGCGGGCAGAAGGCGCGTCTGTCGCTCTTGCTGGCGACCATCGAGGCGCCGCATCTTCTGATCCTCGACGAGCCGACCAACCATCTGGATATCGAGTCTCGCGAGGCGCTGGTCGAGGCGCTGACGGCCTATTCTGGCGCCGTGGTTCTGGTCAGTCACGACATGCATTTGCTGTCGTTGGTCGCCGACCGGCTGTGGCTGGTCAAGGATGGCGGGGTCGAGCCCTATCTCGAAGATCTCGATGCCTATCGCAAGATGCTGCTCTCGGACACGCCCGACAAGGCCGAGAAATCGCGGGCGCGCAAGCAGCCGGAAAAGAAGAAAGCCACCCGTGAGCAGCTTATGGCGCTGCGCGCCGAGGTGCGCAAATGCGAAGAGCGGGTCGAAAAGCTGGACGACATGCGCGAGAAGCTGTCGCGCAAACTGGCCGATGCCTCGCTCTATGAAGAAAGCCGCCGGGGCGAGCTGGAAACGTGGAACCGCAAATATGCCGAGGTGATGGATGCGGTGGACAAGGCCGAGGCGCTTTGGATGAAGGCCGTGAATGCCCTTGAAAATGCTGGGGAATAGAAGCTTTCGAATAACATATTACATTTAATGTCATATGTTATATTCGCCTGCGAACCCGTGCCGGTCTTAATGTCATATCTTATCGCCAGCCCGGCGGGCCGACATGATGGCGGTGGACCGCTAACGGCACGGCGGTGGCGCAAGATGAGGCCCCGCCCTGGACAGAAGCGCCACGGCTTCGGGTTGCAGTCCGGGGGTTGAGGGCAAGCAGTGGTCGGTCTGGAATGCGCGCAGAGCCGCCGCTGTCATGGCCCCCCAGACCCCGTCCATCGGTCCTGGCTGATAGCCATGCAGAGTCAGCGCGACCTGCACCGCCATGGGATTGCCGCGCGACAGGGCTGTCGCCAGGCGCGCCGGGTCCGAAAAGGCGACCGGGAACCAGCCCACGGTGTCGCGTGCCACCTGCCGGCCGGCCGTGAATTCCAGCGCCATGAGCGCGACGGCCACGGGCTCGCATCCCCGGCAGCCGTCCATGACGCGATCCGTCAGCACGAACCGCTGGCGTCCGCCAGGCGCCGCGACATGGGCGGCCAGATCGATACGCGATGTCGCCATGGCTTGGGGATAGGCGCGCAGAAGGGCCAGGGTTCCGGGATCGGCAGGCGCATCGAACTGCGTCGCAGCCAGATGCACCACGCCGTCGGACCCGTTCACCAGAAGGATCTGATCATTGGTATTGGCGAGGAACGGAAACTGCACCTGCACCAGATCCACCGCGCCGAGTTCGATGAACCCTACCGGCATTCCGGGGGTTCCGATCCGGGGATCGGCGGCGAGCTGGCGGGCAAACCGGATCCCCCGCTCCGAGAGCCCTCGTCCGGCGAGGCAATCATAGAATCCCGCCAACTGCGTGCACGCGGGCTCGGTTTCTGGCGGGAGCACATCTTGCGGGCCGATCGTCTCGTCTGCCTGGGCCGGTGCTGCAAGGGTCAGGCCGAGGATCGCGGCAAGGATGGATCTGTGCATAGCATTCCCCGGTTGCCGACGCGGTGCACGCCCCATGCGGCAAGGCTAGGGGTGGCCCCGATCCCGGTCAAATCACGCGTGGTTGACTTCGGCTGCCCGATGCCGGAACCCTGACCGCATGATTGAAACCGCCGTGCTCGTCTCTGCCTTTGTCACGCTGTTCGTGGTCATCGACCCGATCGGGCTGACGCCGCTGTTCATTGCCCTGACCCGCGGATCGACGCCGGCCCATCGCCGGATGGTCGGGCTGAGGGCCTGCCTGATTGCGGCGGTCTTGCTGACCGCTTTCGGGCTGGTCGGCGAGACGATCCTGACCGCGATCGGCATCACCATGCCCGCCTTTCAGATCGCCGGTGGCATCCTGCTGTTCCTGACCGCGCTGGACATGCTCTTTGAGCGCCGCACGCAACGCCGCGCGGGGCACGCCGGTGTGGTGCCCGATCCGTCTGTGTTTCCACTGGCGATGCCGTTGATCGCAGGGCCGGGGGCGATGGCCTCGATGATCCTGCTGGTCGGGGAAACGACAAGCTGGGGGGGTGTGCTGGCGGTGCATCTGGTGATGCTGGCGGTGCTGGCGATTGCCTTTGCGCTGTTTCTCGTGGCGACGCCGCTTGAGCGCGCGCTGGGTCCGACCGGCACGATGGTGGTCACGCGGCTATTGGGCATGTTGCTGGCGGCGCTGTCGGTGCAATTCGTGCTGAACGGGGCGCAGGGGGCGGGGATCATCTGAGCCGGTGACGCGGGTGTGACGCCACGCACCCTTGGTGCGGTGCGTGTTGCATCCTACATTGGTCACGACAGTCCCAAGCAAGAACGGGGGCGCGGCACAGGTCGCGATCTGCCCATGCCCGATTTCGACGCCCTTTCCGACGGCCAGATGACAAGCCTCGTCTCGTTGCTCATTCTGGGCACGGTGCTGATCTCTTACGCGCTGATCTCAAACCGCGGACGGGTGAACGAGATGCTGCGCCACGCGATCCTCTGGGCCTTGTTGATCGTGGGGGTCGCGGCGGGTTATGCGCTGTGGGACGGTGCACGGTATTCGATGGCCAGCGTGCAGACACCCGAGGGTGACGGGATCGTGCTGCGGCGCGGGTTCGACGGGCAGTATCACCTGACGCTGGACCTGACCGGCCCCAGCGGCCAGCCACATCCCGTGCGTTTCATCGTCGATACCGGCGCAACCGAGATGGTGCTGACGCAGGGCGACGCGGCCAAGCTGGGCTATGGGCCAGACGATCTGTTGTTCCTTGGCACCGCGCGCACGGCGAATGGCGTAACGCGCACGGCGCAAGTCGTGCTGGACGCGGTGACCCTGGGCGACCATTCCGCGCGCCGGGTGCGTGCGCTGGTCAATGAGGGCGATCTGCACGCCTCGCTGCTTGGTATGGGCTATCTGGAGCGGTTTTCGCGCATCGAGATCATGCGTGACAGACTCAGGATTGTGTTCTGACCCCGGTCAACGCAGTTTTCCGCCGGGCTCCGCGGTCTCAGGCGTCGATCATCTCGGCCCGCGAACATTGTCCGCCCGGCACTGCGCGTGCGGCAGGGTCCAGCGCCAGGATCGCGTCGAGCCCGTCGTTGCAATCGACCAGTTCGCTCAGCATCACGGGATCGAGCGAGGCATAGAACGCCTCGACCGCGCGCAACAGGTGGCTGGACATCCGGCAGACATCCTTGAGCGGGCAGGTGTTGTCAGGCGAGAAACATTCGATGAACGGCAGATCGGCCTCAAAGGTGCGAAACACCGAGCCGACGCTGATTTCGCTGGCCGGGCGCGCCAGCGAAAACCCGCCGTGGCGACCGCGCAGGGTGGTGATGAAACCCTCTTGCCCGAGCTGGTTCACGACCTGCGCCAGATGGTTTTCGGACGCGTTGATCGCCGTTGCGACATCGCTTTTGCGCACGATGGTGTCGGGGTTGACCGCGCAGACCATCAACGTGCGCAGGGCGAGGTTCGTTCTGGTGGTCAGACGCATGGCGGTCTCCGGGTCAATGGTCCCGATGGGGGACGGCAAGGATTGATACAGCCGAAGCTAAGGATTTATTGCAGATGCAACATTGACCGAGATCAAATCGGAGCCTGCCGATTTCGCCGATACTGAACGTGATTGCTCGAAATCGGTGACATCATGCCGCAGGATGTTTTAATTCACATTCTGGAATATGTCACGTAATCTTGCATTCAGATAATGGAATATAAATTGGCAAGGGAAGAGGCCATGACCCGAATTTACGACTTGGCCGCGACACGGCGCGGTTTCATGGGGCTGGCCGCCGGCGGCGCGGCCCTGGCGGCGACGGGCGGAGCGGTGCAGGCCCAGCGGGTGCGCACCGCGGCACGGATTGCCATCGTCGGCGCAGGGGCAGGTGGTACGGCGATCGCCAACCGGCTTGCGACCCGCCTGGAAGGGGCGACCATCACCATCATCGACGGGCGCCAGCAGCATTGGTATCAGCCCGGATTCACGCTGATCGCGGCCGGGCTCAAGCCGGCGACCTATTCGGTCAGCAACACCGGCGACTGGTTGCCCGAGGGCGTCGAATGGGTGCCCGAATTCGCCGCCGAGATCGACCCCGAGGCGAATGCCGTCACCACCGCCACCGGGCGCCGTGTCGAGTATGATTACCTGATCGTGGCCACCGGCCTCACGCTGGATTGGGACGCGATCGAGGGTTTCAGCCTGGACATGGTCGGGCAGAATGGCATCAGCGCGCATTACGCCGGGCCGGACTATGCCGAACTGAGCTGGCGCGAACTGGACCGGTTCGTCGATCAGGGCGGTGTCGGCCTGTTCGGGCGCCCCGCGACCGAGATGAAATGCGCCGGCGCCCCGCTGAAGATCACCTTTCTGGCCGATGACATCGCCCGGCGACGCGGCAAGCGCGACAGCATCGAGGTGGTCTATAACGCCAATAACCAGTCGCTGTTCGGCGTGCCGATCGTGCATCACAAGGTGCGCCAGCTGTTCGACGAACGCGGCTTCGTCACCCGCTATGACCATGTGCTCAAGGCGGTTGACGGCGCGCGCAAGGTCGCGACCTATGCCACGCCCGACGGCGACGTTGAAACCGAATACGATTTCATCAACGTCATTCCGCCGCAGCGCGCGCCGCAGGTGGTGCGTGATTCGGGGCTGAGCTGGGCCGACCGCTGGACGGATCAGGGCTGGATCGAGGTCGACATGCAGACCCTGCGGCACCTGCGCTATCCCAACGTGTTCGGCGTGGGCGACATCAACGGCGTGCCCAAGGGCAAGACCGCGGCCAGCGCCAAGTTCCATCAGCCGGTGGTTGAGGATCATCTGGTCTCGGAAATCGCCGGCGGCGAGGGGACCAAGACCTTCTCGGGCTATACCTCGTGCCCGATGATCACCAGGATCGGCCGCGCCATGCTGATCGAGTTCGATTACAACAACAACCTCGTGCCCTCGTTCCCCGGCGTGATCGCCCCGCTGGAAGAGTTGTGGATCTCGTGGCTGATGAAGGAAATCGCCCTGAAACCCACGTATAACGCCATGCTGCGCGGCCTGGCCTGAGGAGGAACCCGAGATGGAACAACTGACCCTTGGCACCCTGATCGCGGTCTGGGAAGAGATGTTTGGCGCCACCCTGTTCTGGGCGATGGTGGTGGTCGCGGCGGTAATCACGGTGCTGTATCTTTACGTGCTGATCCGTGACCGCGCGATGTCGATGCGCAAGTTCCTGCTGGCGCAATTGTCGATGCCGGTGGGCGCGGTGGCGGCGGTGGGATTCGTGCTGACGATCACCAATTCCAGCCTGTCGGACATGGGCGGGCCGATCGACTGGCTGGTGCTGCTGGGCATCGCGGCGGCGGGTGCGGTCGGATTCGCGATCCTCGTCTATGTCGCGCAATCCCTGATCCGGGGCGCACAGTCCGACTGATCGTTGGGCTGATCGGGCACTGAACGAAAATCGGGCCAGCGCAGGGATGCTTGCGCTGGTATTTCGCATGTGAAGGGTTTAGGCTTCGGCGACCCAATAGCGACAGCTTGCACATGCGCCCCAGTGTTCTGACCGCCGCCGTCCTGATGATTTTCTGTACCCTGCTGGTCGCGGGCACGACGCTGCTGGCCAAGGCGCTCGGCAGCGGCGCGATGGGGCAATCGGTGCATCCTCTGATGATCAGCCAGGCGCGGTTCGTGTTCGGCTTCGCCGCCGTCGCTCTGGTGCTGGGCCTGCGCCGCGCCACCGGGCGGCGCCCCTGGACACCGGGCGGGCGACCCAACTGGGGGTTGCACGCCGGGCGCACGGCGCTCGGCTGGATGGCGGGCGGAATGATGTTCGCGGCCGCCGCGCAGATGCCGCTGGCCGATGCCAGCGCGCTCAGCTTCGTGTCGCCGGTGGCGACGATGCTGTTCGCCGTGCCGCTGCTTGGCGAACGGCCGGGCCCCTGGCGCTGGGCGGCGGCGGTGATCGCATTGGTCGGCGCGATGGTTCTGCTGCGGCCCGGCGCTGGCGTGATCCAGCCGGCGGCGCTGCTGGCGCTGGGCGCGGCCACCGCGATGGGGCTGGAGGCGATCCTGATCAAGAAACTGGCCGTCAGCGAGCCGCCGGGTCGCACGATGCTGATCAATAACGCAATGGGGGCGGTGCTGGCTTCGGCAATGGCGCTTGCCGTTGTCGCCTGGCCGCAAACGCCTGGCCATTGGGTGGCGCTGGTCGCGATGGGGGTGGTGATGGTCACGGCGCAGATCCTGCTGCTGAACGCCAACCTGCGTGCCGATGCCAGCTTTGTCGCGCCGTTCTTCTATCTCGCTCTGGTCTGGGCCGGGGTCTATGACATCGTGATCTTCGATGTCTGGCCGGACTGGGTCAGCCTTTCGGGCGCAGGCATCATCGTTGCGGGGGGGCTGTTGATGACCTGGCGCGAGGTGCTGGCGCGGCGGCGTCTGGTGGCGGCGGTCGGGTTGGCGTGACCGCGGCGGCGTGATGCTTGCGCCCTCGCGCGCTGCATGATACCGCAAGTCCATGACACCGCTGCGCATCCAGATTTGCTGCATTACCGGGTGACCTGAAGGTCGCGCGGGGCGCTGTCTTTTCCCACGGAAAACACGGATGCCACCCCCGCGCGAGGGGGGCCTTGGCATGAAGGATGGGAAAAGGACGACGATGACAACGATCCGCCTGTACAACACGCGCACCCGTGTGAAAGAGGATTTCACCCCGATCGACGCCGAGAATGTGCGGATGTATGTCTGCGGCCCGACTGTCTATGACCGCGCGCATCTGGGCAATGCGCGCCCGGTGGTGGTGTTCGACACGCTGTTCCGGCTGCTGCGCCATGTCTACGGCGCCGATCACGTCACCTATGTGCGCAATTTCACCGACGTGGACGACAAGATCAACAA
>JAGRMK010000022.1 GCA_020441345.1 Paracoccaceae bacterium | reverse complement strand
GGTGCCGTCGGGCATCACGCCCTTGCCCTGGGTGGCGCGGATCGCGGTGCACAGGTTGGTCTTGCCGCTGAGGCAGCTTTTGCATTGCCGGCATTCGGGGGTGTAAAGCGGGATCACGTGGTCGCCGGGTTTGACCGAGGTCACGCCCGCGCCAACCTCGCGCACGATGCCCGCGCCTTCATGGCCCAGCACCGACGGAAAGATCCCCTCGCTATCTAACCCGTCCAGCGTATAGGCGTCGGTATGGCAGATGCCGGTTGCCATGATTTCGACCAGCACCTCGCCCGCTTTCGGACCCTCCAGATCCAGTTCGACGATCTCCAGCGGTTTCTTGGCCTCGAAGGCGACGGCGGCGCGGGTTTTCATGGCTCTCACTCCCAAATTGGTTCTTGGGCCGACCCTAGCCAAACCCGTCGGGGCTGCACAATCCCAATCGCGACCGCACCCGGTGGCACAGCGACCCAAACCGCCCAGCGCAGCATCTTCACGGAAGATTCTGCTCGTCGGGCCAGAGTCAGGCAACGGTGCAAGCCACAACCCGGCCCGCTGGCAAAAGCAAGCCTCGCCCCCCCGGACCAGCCGTGTCCGGGCTTGGCCCAGCGCAACCGAGTTGCTAGGGTTAACGAATATCCAACAGGAGTCTTTCATGCGTGTTTCGTTTTTCGCCGCTGCGTTTGCGTTGGTGTTGTCATCCCCGGTTTCGGCCCAAAGCGGATGTGGCGGCAGTTGGTCGTCGTTCATCGACGGGTTGCGCAACGAAGCGGTGCGCGACGGACTTCCCGCCAGCACCGCCGACAGCTTTTTCAGCCGCCTGCGCCAAGACCCCGAGGTTCTGCGCAGGGATCGCGCGCAGGGCTTCTTTCAGCGTCCCTTCGTGGATTTCTCGCAGCGCCTGATCAGCCAGAACCGGCTGGATCGCGCGCGTCAGTTGTTGCAGCAACGCGCCAGCCTGTTCCAGACCTTGCAGCGCAACTACGGCGTGTCGCCCGGCATCATGCTGGCGTTCCTGGCCTTCGAAACCGATTTCGGCGCCTTCCAGGGCGATATCAACACCGCCAACGCATTGGCAACGCTGGCGCATGATTGCCGCCGCCCCGAGATCTTCCGCCCGCAGATCCTGGCCTTTGCCGAACTGTATCGCCGTGGCGAACTGGACCCAGCGACCACCGTCGGCGCCTGGGCCGGCGAGATCGGCATGGTGCAGATGTTGCCACGCGATATCCTGACCCTTGGGGTGGATGCCGATGGCGACGGGCATGTGGACTTGCGCGGCTCGATGAATGATGCGGTCCTGTCGGGCGCGGCGCTGCTGCGTCATCACGGTTGGCGTCCGAACGAGCCCTGGATGCACGAGGTTTCCATTCCCTCGAACCTGGACCTGTCGCAGACCGGGCTACGCACCGAGATGTCGGTCAGCGACTGGGAACGGCTGGGCGTGCGCCCGCGCCACGGCAGCCTGCCCTCTGGCGGGTTGCGGGCGTCGGTGATCCTGCCGCAGGGGCATCGCGGACCCGCGTTCATGATCTTCAACAATTTCCGCGTGTTGTTCGACTGGAACCAGAGCTTTACCTACGTCACCACCGCCGCGTATTTCGCGACGCGGATCGACGGCGCGCCGGTCTATACCATCGGCAACCCGGAAACCGGTCTGGACCAGAACCAGATGCGCAGGCTGCAAACCGCGCTTCAGGCACGCGGTTTTGACGTTGGCGGAATCGACGGCATTCTGGGGGCCGGCACCCGGGCCGCCGTGCAGGATGTGCAACAGCAACTGGGCCTGCCCGCTGATGGCTGGCCGACGCCCACGCTTTTGCAACGCCTCTAGCACTGGACAAAGCCGGTTGCACCTCTATCTCTGGCCAAACTTCTGGCCAGGGATTGACCGATGTCTGCCATTCTCGACCTCGCCGCGCAGAATCTTCTGTCGCCCGTCATTCTCTGCTTTGCCCTGGGGCTGGCGGCCGCGCTGGCGCGATCGGATCTGAGCTTTCCCGAAGCCATCGCCAAGGGAATGTCGCTCTATCTTCTGTTTGCGATCGGCTTCAAGGGTGGGGTCAGTGTCGCCGCTCATGGTGTCGATCTGGGGCTGGCGTTGGCGGTTCTGGCGGGGATCACCCTGTCGCTGGGGTTGCCATTCATCGCCTTTTCGCTGCTGCGCACGCTGTCGCCTGGTGTCTCGGTGCTGGATGCGGCGGCGGTCGCGGGGCATTACGGCTCGATCAGCATCGTGACCTTCGTCGCAATGAGCGCGCTTCTGACCGGGCAAGGGTTGGAGGCCGAAGGCTACATGATCGCCGTTGCCGCCGCGATGGAGGCCCCGGCCATCGTCGCCGCGCTCTGGCTGGTCAGCCGCAAAGGGGGCGAGAGCCGTGTCGGCGGCGAGCTATGGCGCGAGATCCTGCTGAACGGGTCAATCGTGCTGCTGATGGGCGCCTTTGTGATCGGCTGGGTGACTGGCGAAGACGGAATGGTGGAAATCGCACCCTTCATCGTCACGCCGTTCAAGGGCGTGCTCTGCCTGTTCCTGCTGGACATGGGGCTGGTCGCCGGGCGCGGGTTGCGTAGTGCACGCGGCGTGATCACACCGGGGATCGCGGTGTTCGGCGTCGTCATGCCGCTGATCGGCGCGGCTCTTGGCCTGGGCGCGGGGTTTGTTCTGGGTCTGAGCACCGGCGGCGTGGCCGCGCTGACCGCGCTGGCGGCCTCGGCCAGTTACATCGCCGTGCCTGCAGCGATGCGCGTCGCCCTGCCCCGCGCGAACCCGGCGCTCTACCTGACCTTGTCGCTGGGTATTACCTTTCCCTTCAACCTGACGCTGGGCCTGCCGCTTTACGTGGCGCTGGCGCGCGTCGTCACCGGAGGCTGAGCCATGCAGATGCATGACGCAAAGCGCGTTGAAATCATCATCGAGGCGATCATGGAACGCCAGATCAGCACCGCCCTGACCCAGGTCGGGGTGACCGGCTTTACCATTCTGCCGGTGCTGGGCGGTTCGGGGCGGTCCGGGCACTGGACGCGCGAAGGTGGTGTCGGCCGGGCCAGCGGCATGATCGCGGTGATCTGTCTTGTCGCCCCGCCCCGGCTGGATAGTCTGCTGAAAGGCATCTTTCCGCTGCTCGACGAGCATATCGGCGTTGTCAGTGTCTCGGACACCCAGGTCTTGCGGGCTGAACGGTTCTGAGCGGCAATTCCCGCGTCCTGTGTCGGTTTTGGCTTGCGGGCCGGGCTTGGGGGTTCCTATGCTCCGGGCGGATGGGTTTTATCACTTGCACAGGGAGAACATCGAATGGGACGCAGGGACGAGTTGATCGCTAAATATGCCGACGACCTGAAGAACAAATGCGGGATCGACCCCGACATGGCGCTTTTGACCAAGGTCACAATCGGCTGCGGACCGTCGATCTATGACGCCGACGCGTCGACCGTAGCGGGCAGCCAGCCGGCCGAGATCGAGACGGTAAAAAAGAATTTCCTGGTCAAGAAGCTGGGGCTGTCCGACGGTCCGGCGCTGGACGAGGCGATTGCCGCCGTCATCGAGACCTATGGCAAATCCGAACGCAACAAGTATCGCGCGGTGGTCTATTACATGCTGACCAAGCATTTCGGCAAGGAAGCGGTGTATTCCTGAGTGCTGACGCGCGGCATTTGAAATAAATGCCGCGTATTCGCGATTTGCGCGACCGGCACCAACATGGCATTGTGATCCCAAGGGCCAGGATGGCCCGGGACATATCCGGTTTCATGCGTGGTGCGAAGGGCGCGTGGGAGATGGGGGGTTCCGGGTGACCGGACCCCCCGTTGCTTTTCCAGCATCTGACCGCAGCCCCCTTCAGACGGGTGCAAACCCGAACTGTTCGTAGTCGCGCCGATACGCGTCGCCGGCCAAGGCGATCACCTCGTCATCCAGGATCTGCTCCAGCGTCACGGACCCGGTCATTTGCTCTGGGACGTAAGGCGGCGGGTTTTCATGCCCCGCGCGTCGGGCGATCCAGGCCAGATCCTCGGCCAGGGTCTCTTCACGCAGCAGGGCATCGGGGACCGTCGCCTTGGCGAAGCCGTCGAGCACCGCCGCCTGTGACGCCCAGGTCGGCCAGGGCTGCATTCCCGTCTGACCCGACACGCTGGCCGCGGCAAACCTCAGGAAAGACGTGAATGCGGCGCGGTGCTCATCGACCGAGAGTGTGGCGCGGCCTTGCGGCAAATCGGCACCAAAGAGCCGGGTCATGTGTTCGCGCACGGCCTCGAACTGGCCGCTCAGAACCTTGCGGCAGAACACGTCATGGGCGCGCCTGAGCGGGTGGCGCAGCACCGTGAAACTGCGGAACCCGGGATTGCCGCGCCGCCAGGCAGCAAGCCGCCCGTGGTCGAAATCGCGCGGCAGATCGCCCGGATCGACACCATCCAGCGCCGCCAGCCAGCGGATCACGCCCTCTTCCGGCGCGCCGCGCATCGGCAGAAACAAGAGCGGCGTTTTCGCGCCCGCAACGCTGATATCCAGCATCGGACCGCGCCGGATCTCGAAATTCGGAGTGCGGCTCAGGTCGAAACGGTCGATTTGCGCCAGCCCCGGCGCCAGATCCTGCGGGTTGGTCAGCTTCCGCTCGATGGGCTCGGGATTCTGTTTCTTGTAGGTGCGCGGCAGATCGGCCAACCGCGCGCCCACCCCCAGCCAGCGCGCCAGACCGTTCAGCACATCCAGATCGTTCACATCCTCATAGCCGATGTAATAGGCGCTCTGACCCGTGGTTTGCAGATGGTGCAGAATTTCCAGCTGCGTGCCTTGCAACCGGGTCAGCAAATGCTCGAATTCCTGGGCGTCGAACGCGACCTGCGTTTGCCGCCGGTGCCCGACGTTGCCCAGACGCCACTGGTTCGTTGCCGCCGCGATCTTGCGCGAGACGTAGCTGTCCAATGGGTTGCGCGTCAGAATGACCTTGGCGCAAGCGGTATCATCCAGAACATGCCGCCAGATCCGCGGATCGTGATTGTGAAACAGCCGAAACCCGACACGGCGCACGCCCCCCGCGCGAACCGCATTCAAGAGGGTCCAGGGATCGGCGTCGCGCTCAGCCAGTGTGACGCCCTTGTATTGCTCGGTGCCAGAGGTGCCGATGAACACCGGGTTGAACAACTCGCCATGGCATTCGATGCCCTCGATCGCGTTCAGATTCGATTCCAGCAGGTTCGACCCGGTGCGCATTTCCGCCAACACCACGAAATACTCAAAAGCCATGCGTCATTTCATCCGATGCGAGGGGTCGGGGCTGGCGGGGGTCAAAGGGAAATCCCCCATCAGGACGGGCTGCATGCCCTGGTTGCGCAACGCTTGCAGGAAGGTGCCGAAGCCCGACAGGTCGACCAGATCGGGAATGCGCATCAGCCGCGCCTGGCTGTGCGGGGCGATTTCGTCGAACAGGGTGTGCAGGGGCTCGGCCGGGTTCTCCAGGAATTCAGCCATTGTCCAGATGCGAATCCGGGCCCGCACCTCGGGCGATTGCAGCAGATCGAGCATCTGGCTTTCGATCCGTTGCAGCCGCGCGGCCTCTTTGCGCAGCGTTCCGAAATCACCGCCCGCGCGGTAGAGCGGCACCGCCCAGGCGCCCGAGATCACCGAAATCTGCGCGTTCGAATCGGTCGCCATGAACCGCAGCAGGTCCAGATTACGACCCTGTGTGTCGGCCGGGCCGAACTGGAAGCACTGACGCTCGCCGCGGGTCGACCACAGAAGATTGGTCAGGAATGCACGCGGGTTATAGTCGCGCAGCGTCGCACTGTCGCTGAGACCACCGGCAAAGATCTTTTCGCGCCCGGCGAACTCGGCCTTGTGCGGGGCAAAGAGATGGCCGTGTACGCGGCAATTGGCGACGGCCGCCAGCCAGCCTTCGAAATCCTGGAACACCTCTGTAAAGCCTTGGAACACGGAATATGGCTCTGCCGTCTTGCCGTTCTCGCGGTTTGCGACCGGAAAGCGGCTGGCCATGTAAAGCCCCGCGCGCCCGCGAATGCGCTGCGATGTGGCCCGCGCGAAATGCCGGTCGATGCGGCTGGGCTGCGGTTCGGCGTCCGACAGCGGGGCGTCGCGGGGCGCCAGGAAATGCGCATATAGCCGGTCCGCGCCCTGCCAGATCTTGCGCGCCATGAAGCAATCCGATCGCCGCAAGAGTTGCAGATGGTCGTCATAGAACACATGCGGGCGGCCCTGGTGGTCGAACTTGCCCAGGGTCAACGAACGCCCCTCGATGCGCCGCGCGTGCAGCCGCACAAGAGTCTGGAAATAGCTTTCGTCCGGGATCCAGACGCGCTTGAAATAGCCGTCGTAATGCGGCCGCATCGGATCAGTCAGAATCGCATTCAGCGTCGCCCGCGTCAGGCACCACCATTGCGAGCCGATATGCGGGGTCAGCCCGTCGGGAACCTCGCGCCGGGTGCGTAGCAGGCGCTGCGCATCGACCAGCCGGTCGAACAGCCATTTGTTGCGCTTGAATCCGATCGGAAAATAAAGCGTGAAGCGTTCCTCGGACAACCCGCCCTTGGTCCAGTTCACGTCCGCCACATTCACCGATTCGATGAAATCGGTATCCGGGTGCCGGTCGAGCCAGGCCTCCAGATCCGCGACCGGCCTGAGCGGCAGGCAAGCGCCAGACAGGGTATACACCCGTTCGACGCGCGGAAACGCATCGAGCAAGGTCTGAGCGGCAGTCAGCATCGCGGCCACCAGCGACCAGGTGCCCCATTCGCAGCGATGACGGCGCGAAAACCGCACGCCGGGCAGATCGGCCAGCGTTTGCACGAAACGCCCGTGCTCGGCCGCCCCGACACGCGCGTCGATATGGATCACCAGCGGGTTTCCCGAGGCCGCGAGGAACCGCGCGACCTGCGCGGCACGGTCCAGCGCGGTGTGCACCAGCATGACAAAACCCAGCCGCCCGCTCATGCCCAGTTGCCCTTTGACATCAGCCCCATGATCTCCAGCTGTCGCCAGTTGATGAACCGTTCCGACCATTTGTTCCACAGATCGGTGCGGTCCTCCAGCGCCTCGGCATAGGCCCGGTATTCGCGCCCGCCCGCGTAATGTTCACCGCGCTGCAATTCCTCGCGCGCCTTGTCGGCCAACGTTGCCAGGAATTTCGCGTGCAGCAAACACCCCGAGGCCTTTTCCCCGCCCAGCGTGTCATAGGTCAGGTTCAGACCGCGCGGAAGCAACATATGGGTCGAACTGGCATACGCATAGCTGCGGTGCCATTTCACCAGCGGCACCTTGTTCAACGCAGGTGCGGCGCGCGGGGACTTGGCAAAGAACGCCCTTGCGCGCGGCCCCCCCTGGATCCACAGGTTACGATGCTGATGATTGCGGGTGATCGAATAATTCGCGCTGTCGAACCAGCTTGCCACCTCGAACGGGTTTTGCCCCTCGATACAGGGGTGCTCATGGACCGGCCCCTTGGGGTACATGTCCAGGATCAGGGTGCCGAAACTGCGCAACCCGGCATCGTCCAGCCAGTCGGTAAGCGCCCGCAGGGGCCGCGTGTCGCAGAACGGATAGTAAAAGAACTCGTCGACATCGACCACCAGCGCCCAGCGCCCATGGGCATGCCGGCGCAGCACGGCATTGATCCAGTCCACGCCAAACCGCGCCTGCTTGTAGCTGGCCGTGGTGGACCAGACCGAGGCGTCGGGTTGCGCGGCCAGGTATTCGCAAGATCCGTCGTCCGACCCGTTGTCGATAAACAGGAAATGCTCGACCCCCAGGTCGCGGTAGTATTTCAGGAAATACGGCAGGCGCGCACGTTCGTTGCGCAGAGTCGCCGCCAAGAGCAGGCTGTGCGGGCCCAGCGCCCTGGTGCGGTCCTGCACCGGCTTCAGCGCACGCCCCTTCAGCCGGGCGCGAATCAGCCAGCGCTTGCGCATCCACCGCAGGCGGTATGATGACATGAACCCCACGATATGCCCGTTTTCGTTACGCTCTGGTTCCGTCTAACCCGTCCCGAATCAGGATCAAACGAAAAACCTTACCCACGCCCCGTTAACCGCCGGTTGCCAGGACCCTCACCGCCGCCGGAACGTGCAGAACACGAAGGATTGCATCCGGCCCATCGGCGTTCGATGCCGATGCGCCCGGCTTGAAACCGGCTCGAACCCGTCGCCGAACACCTGGGCAAGGGTTTCCGGCGCGTACCGCACAACCGGCAAACCGCTGCATGTCTCGGGCCCGTCCAAGGCGAAGGTGCCGATCACCGCCACGCCACCCGGACGCAGGGCTTGCCTGAGCGCCCGCAGATAGGCGGCGCGATCTTCGGGGTCGGTCAGAAAATGGAACACCGCGCGATCATGCCACAGGTCATAGGCGCCGTCGGGCAGCCATAGGGTGATGTCGCCCGCGACCCAATGCACGCGCCCTGCCCGCTTGCCCAGCCGCTCCTGTGACACCCGCAAGGCCTGCGCCGAAAGATCCAGCACGGTGATTTGCGAAAACCCGTCGTCCAGCAAGGCATCAACCAGCCGCGAGGCACCGCCGCCCACATCGATCACCCGCGCATCCGCCGTCACCCCGGCGCTGCGGATCAGATCTATCGACATTTCTGGCGCGTCCTCGAACCAGGTCAACGCCGCCTCGGCGCGCGCGCCGTAGACCGCGTTCCAATGATCTTCCCGTTCGCTCATCCCCAACCTCCTCGTGACATCAGCCCCTCGGCCTCCAGTTGTTGCCACCCCCGATATGGGGTCGAAGCCGGAGTCCATAAATCGGGTGCGGCGATCAGCGCATCGTAATAGGCGTCGAACGCGCCCGGCTCGCCGAAATGCTGGCGGCGCTGCTTTTCCTCGGCCGATTTCGCGGCGATCTGCGGCAGGAACTTGGTATGCAGCAACACGCCTGAAGGCTTCTCGCCGCCTTCGGTGTCGTAAATCCGGTTCAGGTGGCGCGGCAAAAGCGCGTGGGTCGAATTCAGGTAGAGATAGCGCCAGTGCCATTTGACCAGCGGCACCTTGGTCAGCGTCGGCGCGCGCGCGGGCTGATCCGCAAAAAAGGCCCGCGCGCGCGGCCCACCCTGGATCCACAACGCCTCCAGCCCGGGCTTGCGGGCAATCGTATAATTCCCCGCATCATACCAGGTCAGCACCTCCAGCGGGTCCTGGCCGGGAGCAAAGCGCACGGAATCCAACGGTCCCCTGGGATAGAGATCCAGCATCAGCGCGCCAAACATCTCCTCGCCCCCGGCCTCCAGCCACTCGGTCAACGCGGGCAGGGCGCGGGTGTCGTGATGCGGATAGACCAGCAATTCATCGGCATCGACCGTCACGCACCAATGCCCGTGCCCGTAGCGCATCAGCAAGCCCTGCACCCAGTCCATGCCGAACCGCGAGTCGCGATAGCTGGCCGTGGTATGCCATAGCGATACCTCGGGCTGCGCACCCAGGTAATCGGCACTGCCATCGGTGCTGCCATTATCGACGATCAGGAACTGCGACACACCCAGCCTGCGGTAATGCGCCAGAAACGACGGCAGGCGCGCGCGCTCGTTGCGCAGCGTGGCAAACAGCAGGATATCGCGCGGCCGGATGGCATCGGTGCGATTGACCAGCACCTGCAGCTCACGCCGTTTTCGCAGCGCCCGGCCAAGCCGAAGCTGGCGCTTGCGACGCAACTGATAGGCCTGCCAGATTCGCGCCACACCGCTCATCGAAACTCCCTCGCCGATTTCATCTTGCCTGAAATACTCGCGGGGGTGAATTCGCCAAAGGCGAAGAGGGGGCGGCAAGCCCCCTCTTTTTTATCCGAACGATCCGGGCGGCTTATTCCGCCGCCTGACGCATCGCCATCATGTCATAGATGTAGTCTTCCAGCTCATCGCGCAGATCGGCGCGGGCCAGACCAAAGGCCACTGTTGCCTGAAGGAACCCGGCCTTGGTGCCGCAATCGAACCGCTGGCCCTGGAAACGATAGCCATAAACGTTGTTCGACTGCTCGATTTCCTTGGCGATGGCGTCGGTCAACTGGATCTCGCCGCCCGCGCCGGTGCCCTGCCCGTCGAGGTTCTTCAGGATCTGCGGCGAAAGGATATACCGGCCGATTGCCGCCAGGTTAGACGGCGCGGTGCCCGGCGCGGGTTTCTCAACCATGCCCTTGACCAGCATCTTCGGATTGATCGAGGCGTTGACATCCAGAACACCATAGCTCGACGTCATCTCGGCCGGAACTTCCATCGCCGCGACCATGTTGCCGCCGGTGTCGGCATAGGCTTCGACCATCTGCGCCAGACAGGGCTTTTCCGCCGCGATCACGTCATCGGGCAGCAGCACCGCAAAGGGTTCGTCGCCGATCAGGTTGCGCGCGCACCAGACCGCATGACCAAGACCCAGCGCCTGGTTCTGGCGGACATAGGCGATGGCGCCCGAGTCCATGCAGGTCTCGTTGTAGATGTTCAGCAGCTCGGTCTTGTTCTTGGCCTTCAGCGTGGCCTCCAGCTCGGGTGCTCGGTCAAAATAGTCTTCCAGTGCGTTTTTCCCGCGAGACGTCACAAAGATGAACTCGGTGATCCCCGCATCGCGCGCCTCGTCGATCGCGTATTGGATCAGCGGGCGGTCGACCAGCGTCAGGATCTCTTTCGGAATGGATTTCGTAGCGGGCAAAAAACGGGTGCCCATACCGGCAACGGGGAACACGGCTTTGGTGACTTTGTTTTGCATCGGAAGTTTCCACCTGTGCTTGTCTCTGACGGGCTTCTCCCGCCTACAGGATGGTTTTTGATGCGTAATCGGGGCGCGTTTGTGACCGGAACCGGAGAGTTTTGTGCTTATTTGACGAAAACTTCACTGGTTTCCGGCCACAATCCAGATTGCGCTCAGCGCAGGGTCACGCCAGGCGACAGGACCAGGAAAAAAGGGTTCTCATATCCCTGTTTTCCATAGGCCAGCGGCGTGTGATCGTCGAAGCGCAGCACCTTTCCGCCCGCCCCCAACACAACGGCATGTCCGGCGGCGGTATCCCATTCCATCGTGCGGCCAAGGCGCGGGTAGAAATCGGCCTCGCCACTGGCAACCAGGCAGAATTTCAACGA
>JAGRMK010000388.1 GCA_020441345.1 Paracoccaceae bacterium | reverse complement strand
TGAACGTGTGTTCCTATCATCTGCAGGAAGCCGGCGCGACCCCCGAGCAAGAGCTGGCCTTTGCGCTGGCAACCGCCTGCGCGGTGCTGGACGACTTGAAGACCAAGGTGCCGGCGGCGCAATTCCCCGAAATGGTCGGGCGGATCTCGTTCTTCGTCAACGCTGGGATCCGGTTCGTCACCGAACTGTGCAAGATGCGCGCCTTTGTCGAACTCTGGGACGAATTGTGCCGCGACCGCTACGGCGTCGAAGACGCGCGGTTCCGCCGGTTCCGCTATGGCGTTCAGGTCAATTCGCTGGGCCTGACCGAGCAGCAACCCGAGAACAACGTCTACCGCATCCTGATCGAGGCACTTGCGGTAACGCTGTCAAAGAACGCCCGCGCCCGCGCCGTGCAACTGCCCGCCTGGAACGAAGCCTTGGGCTTGCCGCGCCCCTGGGATCAGCAATGGTCGCTCAGAATGCAGCAAATTCTGGCTTATGAGACCGACTTGCTGGAATACGGTGACCTGTTCGATGGCAACCCGGCGGTCGCAGCCAAGGTCGAGGCGCTGAAAGACGGTGCGCGCGCCGAACTGGACCTGATCGATGGTATGGGCGGCGCGGTGCAGGCGATCGACTACATGAAAGGCCGCCTGGTTGAGGCCAACGCCGAGCGCATCGCCCGGATCGAGGCCGGAGAGACCACGGTGGTCGGGGTGAACCGGTTCACCACCACCGAACCCTCGCCCCTGACCACCGGCGAAGGCGCGATCATGGTCGCCGATCCCGAGGCCGAGGCAGACCAGATCGCCCGCCTGACCGCCTGGCGCGCCAGCCGGAACGAGGCCGCGGTGCAGGCGGCGCTTTCCGCCCTGCGTGCCGCCGCCAAATCGGGCGAGAACGTCATGCCCGCCTCGATCGCCGCCGCCAAGGCCGGGGCCACCACCGGCGAATGGGGGCTGGTCGTGCGTCAGGCCTTCGGCGAATACCGCGCGCCGACCGGCGTTTCACGCAACCCGTCGAACCGCACCGAAGGGTTGGACGAGATCCGCGCGGCGGTGGACGCGGTCAGCACGCGCCTGGGGCGCCGGTTGAAATTCCTGGTCGGCAAGCCGGGGCTGGACGGGCACTCGAATGGCGCCGAGCAAATTGCGGCGCGCGCGCGCGATTGCGGCATGGACATCCATTACGAAGGCATTCGCCTGACGCCCGCGGAAATCGTCGGTGCCGCGCAGGCCGAGAACGCCCATGTCGTCGGCTTGTCGATTCTGTCGGGCAGCCATGTGCCGCTGGTCGAAGACCTGATGGCGCGGATGCGCGAGGCGGGGCTGGGGGACATTCCGGTCGTCGTGGGCGGGATCATCCCCGAGGACGACGCCGCCCGGCTTCGGGCGCTCGGCGTCGCCGCCGTCTACACGCCCAAGGACTTCGAGCTCAACCGGATCATGATGGACATTGTCGGACTGGTGCAGGACCAATCCGACGCGGCGTGACCGGATAGGGGGCTTTGCCCCCTCGCCGCTGCGCGGCTCACCCCCAGGATATTTGGGGACAGATGAGAGGGCGCGGACAATTTTATGCAAATCTGCACGTTTGTCGCAACGCTGCGGGCCGCCGCGGTCCGGTGCCCGGGCGGGGTTCCCGAAAACGCTGCCGCGGCAAGGGATCGGGCCTTTGCCGGGACGGTCGTTGGCCGGTTATTGGGGCGTGGGTGCCACGGAAACGTGCATGGACCTGCGGCAGGATCGAGGCCCGAGGCATCCTGGCGCGTGTTTCGGGGGTAAGGCCGCAGGCCAAGGGGGCCAAGCCCCCTGCGCGGCACGCGCCGACCCGAGGGGGCTCGATGCCCCCGAGGGGCGGCCTACCTCTTTTCACGCCTCGGGAACCTGTTACCGTGGGACAAAGCAGAACGGAGTCCCGCAATGACCATCCATATCGGCGCCAAACCCGGCGAGATCGCCCCGACCGTGCTCATGCCCGGCGACCCGTACCGGGCGCGCTGGGCGGCCGAGACCTTTCTCGACAGCCCGGTCTGCGTCAACGAGGTGCGCGGCATGCTGGGGTACACCGGCACCTGGCGTGGCAACCCGGTCACCATTCATGGGTCCGGCATGGGCATGCCGTCGCTGTCGATCTATGCCAACGAGCTGATCCGCGATTATGGCGTGCAGACCCTGATCCGGGTCGGGTCGGCCGGCGCCATGCAGCCGCAGGTCAAGATCCGTGACGTGGTCCTGGCGATGGCCGCGACCTCGCTCACTTCGCCGTCGCGCGGGATCTTTCGCGATCTGAACTTTGCGCCCTGCGCCGATTTCGGGTTGCTGGCTGCCGCGCATCGCGCCGCCAGCGAAGCGGGCGTCGGGATGCATGTGGGCAATATCTATTCCTCGGACGTGTTCTATGACGAGCGCCCCGATCTCAACGAGATCATGACCCGGCACGGCGTGCTCTGCGTCGAGATGGAGACAGCCGAGCTTTATCATCTGTGCGCGCGGCACGGGGTGCGCGGCCTGGCGGTGTTGACGATTTCGGATCATCTGTTGACCCACGAGGCCTTGCCCGCCGCTGATCGGCAGAGTTCTTTTGGCGCGATGATCGAGATCGCCCTGCGCGCCGCGTTCCCCTGATGTCGATCTGACGCGAGGTTAACCCGGCTGCGTGTCGTCAGTGACTTTACCGACCCCGTGCCGCGCGCCTAGGTTCGATCCGAGTCGCGCGTCGGTCGCGGGGCACGGTGAGTATTTCTGGCAAGATGAAGAGGGCCGGTTGCAGCAGGTCATTCGCGAAACCATCGCCATGGAGGCGCCGGGCGCGTGTCTAATCGGCACGCTGAGTTCGGTGACCGAACCGCGGCTTCTGGTTCTGATCAATGGTGCCACCGGCGTGAAGGCCGCGTTTTACCGCCCCTTTGCCGACTGGCTCGCCGCCGAGCGGCAGGCCGCCGTGCTGACCTGGGACTACCGCGATTTCGGCGCCTCGGGTTCGCCCCATGCGTCCCGGGCGACGATGACCGACTGGGCCATTCATGACGCCACCGCCGCGCGCCGCTGGCTGGAGGCGCGCCATCCCGGCCTGCCGCTCTGGGTGATCGGGCATTCGCTGGGCGGCATGGCCATGGCGTTTCAGGACGGCACCGACGCGATCGCCCGGATCATCACCGTGGCGGCCGGGCATGGGCATGTGACCGATCATCCCTGGCCATTTCAGGGGTTCGCGTGGATGCTGTGGTATCTTCTGGGACCGATCAGCGCGACGGCGCTGGGGTATCTGCCGGGGCGCAGGCTGAGGTTGGGCAACGATCTGCCGAAAGGCGTGTTCTGGCAATGGCGGCGGTGGTTGCTGGATCGTGGCGCGTTACCGGCGGACCCCGCGCTTGGCGGCATCCGGCGGCCGGGGTTTTCCGGCCCCTTGACGCTGGTCGCTCTGACAGACGACGTGATGATTCCGCCGGATGCGGTTTGGAAAATGGCGAGCTGGCACCCGGCGGCACAGGTGACGCGGCGCGCGCTCGACCCGGCGGCGTTCGGCCTATCGGGCATCGGCCATGTCCAGGCCTTCGCACCCCGGTGCAGCGCCGTCTGGCCCGCGCTGATCGCGCCCTAGCCGGGGTCCAGTGCGGCGCGCACCCTGGCCACGGCCGCGCCGTCCGCACCGTCCCGCAGCGACCATAGCCAGAGCGCGAGTCCGCTGTCGGCTCCCGACCCAAGGATCTGTGCGACGCGCCCCGCCTCCAGCGCGGCCTGAACCAGCGGGCGCGCGATGACCAGAACCCCGGCACCATGCGCGGTTTCTTCGATGGCCAGCGGTGCCTGGGCAAAGATCGTGCCTTTGGGAACAAAGCCGGTCAATCCCGCCGCCCGCGTCCAGCGGCCCCAGTCACCCTGCGCCCCGCGCAAGACGAGGCAGTCGGCCGGTATCAAGGCGCCTGCATCCGTCAGACGCACGGCCAGATCAGGCGCGGCGACGGCGATCAGCGGCTCGGTGTCCGCATCGGCTTCGACGAGGAATAGCGCGAGATCGGCCACGCCCCGCGCCGCCGCGGGATGATCCACTGGCACGGGCACGACTTGCAGCCCCTGACGCCGCAGCGCGGGCAGACGCGGCGATAGCCAGAGCAGGGCCAGATCCGGCGTCGTGGCAATGCGCACGAGGCCAGGTGCGGCCTCGGCTTCGAGGGTCTGCACGGCGGCGCCCAGCGCATCGAAGGCGGCTGTGAATTCTGGAAGCACCCGCGCGCCGACCTCGGTCAGGCTGACGCCGCGATGGTGGCGTTCAAACAGGGCGACGCCGAGCGTGGATTCCAGCGTTTTGAGGTGAGCGGTCACGGCCCCTGGCGTCACGCCCAGCTCAAGGGCGGCAGGAGTAAAGCCGCCCAGCCGACCCGCTGCCTCGAAAGCACGCAACGCGGTAAGCGGCGGCATTCTGGGTCGCGGTGGCTGGGCGGCCATTTTGCCTGATATTTTCTTGCCTCAGATTTTCTTAGCCTATTTTTTCTGAATCATGCAAGGCCTTTTGCTCGCTTCGGCAAGAATTCTGCGGAGGGCATGAAAAAACCCGCGCCGGAGCGCGGGTTCGGGCAGAACCGAGGCCAGTCAGCTACCAGTCACGCCGGCGGCGATCCAGGAAGAAGCCGCCGGTCGGGCCATCGTCGGGCAATAGCGCCAACCAGATCGGCGTGTCGGCACCCTGTTCGGCAGACCGAGGGGCATCGGCACCGCCCATCTGCGTCGCAACCCAGCCCGGATCGCAGGCGTTGATCTTGACCCCGGCGGGCAGGTCACGGACCAGCGCCCGGGTCAGCGCGTTCAGCGCGGCTTTCGCCACGCCGTAAGCGCCCGGACCGGAGAGCCCCGAAGAATGCGCGCCCCAACCCGACGACAGATTGACGATCCGGCCCCAGCCGCTGTTTCGCCAATGCGGCGTGTTCAGGCGGATCAGGTCGAGGGGTGCGTTGACCATGACCTCCATCGCACGGTCGAAATCCGACCGCGGCGAGAGCAGCGAAGCGTCGCTCAGAATCCCTGCGTTGTTGACAAGGATGTCGAAGCCGCCCGTTCGGGTGAACAGGTCGAAATAGCCGTCGGGATCGGTCAGATCGAGCCGCGCGAAGCCCACGCCAAGTTCGGCGGCTGCGGCGCGGCCGCTGTTTTCGTCGCGCGCGCCAAGGGTAACGGCGCAACCGCGCGCCTTCAGCCCGGCGGCGATGGCTTTGCCGATGCCGCGATTGGCGCCGGTGATCAGGGCGGAGGGGTGCAGGGGGCGGGTCATGACCGACACCCTAGGTGCGGGTGCGGGCCGAGACAAGGCGATGCTTGGGCGACTGGCGATCGCGCACCCGGGCGAGGGGCGTGCCACGGCAAAGCAGGAAAAGCGTTCGGGCTTTGGGGCTGCGCGTTGCCATGGTGCCTCGCCGTGCTCAGAGAAACGAAAAATGCGCTTTAGGCAGACGGCTCGAACCCCAGGTCTGATTGCCGCGGCATATTCCGCGCTATCGCAGCCCGCCCTGTCGGATGTCATCCTGTATGAGCCTTGCGAGTATCAAGGCCATGCCATCCGCTTGACCCAAGGCGGGGATTACGGGGTCAACGATCTGATCGCGCTTGGTATGGTCGACTATGACATGTCGTCGATCCGAAGGACTCGGTGAGCGTCAGGCTCTATGAACACGGAGGGTTCACCGGACGCGAATACGGCATGCTGGGCGCGGCAAGCGACCGCTGTCGCTATGGCACCGAATTCAACGACATGATCTCATCGCTGCGCATCCGGTGTGGAACCGGCAATAGAGTCCGCGGACTGGCGAGCGGGGTTCGCCCCCGCCCGGGGGTCAGCGATAGAGCCCGACCGTGCCGCCGGGTTGCGACACGGTGCGCAGCGTATCCCAGACATATTGGCTGACCGAGCGAAAACAGACCAGAGACCAGCGGTCGTCGTCCTCGCGCCAGAGCGCCGCCGCGACTTGTGCGGCGCGGGTGCGGCGCACCTCGCCGACCGCGAAACCCGCGAAATCGACCGGGCAGATCTTGGCCAGCACGTCGCGCGCCTGCGGGCCGGTGATCGTCACCATGGCGCGGGCGTCCGACACGTCGGCGGCAAGGGCGAACTCGCCCGCCAGCGCGGCCTCGAGCCCGGCCACGACATCGGGCGCCTGGTGGTAGGGGACGATCAGCAGCAACTCGTCGGGCGACATCCAGGCCGCCCTGCCGGTGGCGCCGGTTTCGATGCGGCGCACAGCGGGCATCGCCGCGCCGGTGGCGGCGTGCACCGCCTCGGCCAGCTTGCCCGAGGACAGATCACCACGCAGGGTGATCATGCCGGTCAGACCGGCCTCGGCCAGATCGACCAGCCCCGAATAATGCGCATGGGGCAGCGCGCTGACGGCCTCAGACATTCTGTTTCTCCCCATCCTTGTCATAGAACACCGGATCGACGATGCGCGCCTTCACGATGCTGTCGGCACGGCCCTGGATGTCGATTTCCTCGCCCATCCGGTCGGGCCCGCGATGCACCAGGGCCAAGGCTATGCCCCGGTCCAGAGTTGGCGAATAGTAGCTCGAGGTGACGCGGCCCTGTGTCATGCGTTGGCCATTCGCGTTCTTGCGCGACAGGGGGGCCAGCGCGCCGTCTTCCAGAACCGACCTGTCCAACGTTTCCAGACCCACCAGCTTCCAGCGGTCCGGCGAGACCATGTTGGACCGTTCCATCCCCCGCTTGCCGAGGAAGTCCTCTTTCTTCTTGGAAATCGCCCAGTTCAGGTTCAGATCCTGCGGAATGATCGTGCCGTCGGTTTCATCGCCAATCATGATGAAGCCCTTTTCGGCCCGCATCACATGCAGCGCCTCGGTGCCGTAAGGCATGATCCCGAACTCGGCCCCGGCGGCCAGAACCGCATTCCAGAACGCCTGGCCTTCGGATGCCGGCACGGCGATTTCGTAGCTCAGTTCACCCGAGAACGAGATGCGGAACACCCGCGCGCGGAAGCCGCCGATCCTGCCCTCTCGCCAGTCCATGAACGGCAGGGCTTCGCGCGACAGATCCATGTCGCTACCCAGCTTTTCCAGAACCTTGCGGGCGTTGGGGCCAACCACGGCGATCTGCGCGAACTGCTCGGTCAGATTGACGGTGTGGACCTTCCAGTCCCACCATTCGCATTGCAGCCAGTC
>JAGRMK010000387.1 GCA_020441345.1 Paracoccaceae bacterium | reverse complement strand
CGGCAGGATCATCACCGGCTTTTCGGAAGGCGGGCGCCGGCACAGGGCGTTGAGGAATTTCATCGGGTTGGGTGTGTGTTCAAGGCATACGAGCCCGGCGTGGTGCAACGCCGCAATCAGGAACCCGGTAGCGATGCCGACGCTTTCGGGACCGTAATAATGCTTGAACCGCGTGCCATCGGGACGCAGGCCGTAGCGCTGGGCAAAGACCACGATCAGCCAGGGGGCATCGGTCAGGTGCGGCTTGTGCGCGCCAGTACCGATCGGTTCGAGTGCCGCCAGCCATTCGTCCCCGGCGCCGCCGGCGTAGAAGGCGCGTTCCTCGTCTTCGGCGGCAGCGCGGATCCGGGCTTTCATCGCTGGATCGGCGATGGCCACGAAATGCCAGGGTTGCTGGTTGGCGCCTGACGGGGCGCTGCCGGCGGCCTCAATACAGCGGGCAATAACCGCCTGGGGCACCGCACGGGGGGCATAGTCGCGCACCGAATGGCGTTTGCGCATCATCGCGAGAAAAGCATCGGCGGCTTGCCGGGTCTCGTCATCCGACAACTGGAGCCGGTCGGGCAGGGGCACGGGGGCGTAGTGCGTTGAGGTCGGGCGGTTCATCGGGGTTTCGGAGTGGCTGGTGGCGGGGTCAGGAGTGCGCGAAGACCATACCCATGGCGGCGGTATCTGCCTACCCTGTTATGACGCAGGCGCGGTTTGGCCTGTCTGCACCCTGTGCACCTCTGCACCCGCGCGGCACCGGCCGGCAGGACCATCGCGAGGGCGCGGCCGAGGGCCCTCGCTTCGAGGGCGTCGCACAGGGCCGGGCAGGACACCTAGCACAATCGCAGACTTGCGGGTATCCAGACCGGGGCGAGTCTGCTGCGGTCCTCCGCAAGGTGTGATCGCGTCCTCGAAATGGAACGAACGGTCGTATGCTCATACCCACGCCTTTGCTGCTGATCCTCTCGGCCGCCGGATTTGGCGCTTCGACCCTGTTGATCGGGTTGAATGTCGAATCCTTTCCGCCCTGGACGCTGGCGGCGCTGCGCTCGGCGCTGGGTCTGCCGTTGCTGATCCTGGTCGCCGGGTTTACCGGGCCGCAAAAGCGCCCGGACCGGCATGACCTGGTGACGGTTCTGGCCGGGGGCGTGTTCGTCGTGGCGATACCTTTCGTGAGCATGGCCGCGGGCATGCAGTATATTCCGACGGGTATGGGCGGGATGCTCTATGCCACGATGCCGCTGTTCACACTGGGGCTCGCCGCGCTGTTTCTCAAGGACGAACCGGCGACCCTGGAGCAGGGGGTGCGCATTGCGGTGGGCATCGTCGGTGTGTTGCTGATCGCCGGGCCGGGGCTGATTGCCGACGGTTTGGGCGAGGCCGGGCTGGGCACCGCGCTGACACTGATCTCGCCGCTGAGCTATGCCGCCGGGAACGTCTGGTTCCGGCGGCGGCGCAAGATGCAGCCGTTCATGCTGTCGGCGGGGATGTTTCTGGTCGGAACGGCGACGGTCTGGCCGCTGGCTTTGCTGATCGACGGCCGGGTGCAGGTCGAGCCGACCGGCGCCGTGGTTTTTCTGCTGCTGGCGCTGGTTGTCTTTGCGACCGTTGCGCCGAATCTGTTGAACTACGCGCTGGTGCAGCAGGCGGGCGCGAACAAGGCCGCGCTGGCGATGTTCCTGATGCCGGGATTC
>JAGRMK010000021.1:4877-8476 GCA_020441345.1 Paracoccaceae bacterium | reverse complement strand
CACAATCCGATCCGCCCCTGGCGCAACATCGACCGCCGCAAGTCGCGCAAGATCATGGTCGGCTCGGTTCCGGTCGGCGGCGACGCGCCGATTTCGGTGCAGACGATGACAAATACCGACAGTTCCGATGTCAAGGCGACGCTGGCTCAGATCCTCGCCGCAGCCGAGGCCGGCGCCGATATTGTCCGCGTCTCGACACCAGACGAATCCAGCACGCGCGCGCTGCGCGAGATCACCCGCGAAAGCCCAGTGCCAATCGTCGCCGACATTCATTTCCACTACAAGCGCGCCATCGAGGCCGCCGAGGCCGGAGCCGCCTGCTTGCGGATCAATCCCGGCAACATCGGCAGCGCCGAACGGGTGCGCGAAGTGATCAAGGCCGCACGCGACCATGGCTGCTCGATCCGCATCGGGGTCAATGCGGGATCGCTGGAAAAGCATCTGCTGGACAAATACGGCGAACCCTGCCCGGATGCCATGGTCGAAAGTGGTCTCGATCATATCAAGCTTTTGCAAGACAACGACTTTCATGAGTTCAAGATCAGCGTCAAAGCCTCGGATGTGTTCCTTGCCGCGGCCGCCTATCAACAACTGGCCGAGGCGACCGATGCGCCGATCCACCTGGGTATCACCGAGGCAGGCGGTTTTGTCGCGGGTGCGGTGAAATCGGCGATCGGCATGGGCAATTTGCTCTGGGCCGGGATCGGCGACACGATCCGCGTCTCGCTTTCGGCCGACCCGGTCGAAGAGGTGCGTGTCGGCTACGAGATCCTGAAATCACTGGGCCTGCGCACCCGGGGTGTGCAGATCATCTCCTGCCCCTCTTGCGCGCGACAGGGATTCGACGTGATCAAGACCGTCGAGACACTGGAAGCACGGTTGTCGCATATCAAGACGCCGATGTCTCTGAGCATCATCGGCTGCGTGGTGAACGGCCCCGGCGAGGCGTTGATGACCGATATCGGCTTTACCGGCGGCGGCGCGGGTTCTGGCATGGTGTATCTGGCGGGCAAGCAAAGCCACAAACAGTCCAACGCACAGATGGTCGATCATATCGTCGAACTGGTCGAACAGCGCGCGGCCGAGCTGGAGGCCGCGAAGGCGGCCGAGTAACCCGTTCACCCCGGCATCAAGCGACAAAAAGAACGCCGCGAGAGGGAAATCTCGCGGCGGATCAGTCACCCGAACGCAGGGAGGTGCGCCCGGAAACGGGAGATGAAGGTCAGGTGAATGGCTCGATCCTTCGCTTCGTCGCTCTTGTAACTCGTTTCATCTGCATCGATCTTTGACATGGATCAAGCCAAAGGATTTGCGGCGATTTTCTTGCCCGCGTTATCCGGCAGTTAACCCAAGGCGCGCATTCTGGGCCTCTGTTTATCCGGATGGCCCCATGTCCCAGACCCTCGCGACCCTGCCCGCCTCTGCCCCGGCGCCCGCCGCGCGTGCCACCGCCACCGTGCCCACGACCCCGGCCGACCGGGTTGCCACCGGCCCGTCGGGGCGGCGCATCCAGGCACTGAGCGGTCGGCAAAAGGCCGCGATCATGGTGCGGCTGCTTCTGGCCGAGGGTGCGGATCTCAAGCTTGCGGACCTGCCGGAAGATATTCAGACCGCGCTGACCGAGCAGATCGGCCAGATGCGGCTGGTCGACCGCGACACCATGTCGGCGGTGATCGCGGAATTTGTCGAAACGCTGGAACAGGTCGGGCTCAGTTTTCCGGGCGGGATTGACGGGGCGCTCAAGGCGCTCGACGGACGGTTGAGCCCGGGAGCCGCGGCACGCCTGCAACATCTTTCCCGCACCCGCGACGGTGCCGATCCCTGGAAACGGATCCTCGCCGCCGATGCCGGCACGCTGATCGAGGTTCTCGAACCCGAAAGCGCCGAAGTGGCGGCGGTGGTCCTGTCGAAACTGCCGGTGGCGCGGGCTGCCGAACTTCTGGGCAAGATGCCCGGCGAACGGGCCCGCCGTGTTGCCTATGCGGTCTCTTTGACCGAAGGGATCGCGCCACAGATGGTTGCGCGAATCGGCGCCTCCATCGCGCGGGAACTCGATGACCGGCCACCCCGCGCCTTTGCCACGGCGCCCGCTGCCCGGGTCGGTGCGATTCTCAACTCGGCGCCGGGCCCTATCCGCCAGGCCTTGCTGGACGGCTTGACCGAACAGGATCAGGTATTCGCGGACGGCGTGCGCAAGGCGATCTTCACCTTCGCGCATATTCACGAGCGCCTGAACCCCCGCGACGTGCCCAAGGTCCTCCGCGAGGTCGCGCAGGAAGAGCTGATCACCGCGCTCGCCGCCGCGTTACCCAAACCCGACAGCGACGAGGGGCGGTCGGCGGATTTTCTGCTGACCAACATGTCGCAACGGATGGCCGCGACCCTGCGCGACGAGGTGGAAACACGCGGCAAGGTCAAACCGAAAGAGGCCGAATCCGCCATGGCCGCCGTCGTCGCGGCGGTGCGCGACCTTGCCGACGCCGGCGACATCGTCCTGCTGACGGATGACGAGGAGGATTGAGAACAGCGGAAAAAAACCCTCGGCTCAATCCGGCCCGATCAGCAGGGATTCAAAGCGCCGGCGCTGGCGCGGCGACCAGGACAGCGTCAGACGCGCGCCATCCTCGGTAACGTCTTCGGCTTCGACGATGCCCTCGGCATAGGCCCAGGCCCGCGCGCGCCCCTGCTCGTGGCCGATCTCCACGGTCTCGACGCTGCGGCTTTCCCCCAGCGCCGTGCCGACCGCGTCGATCAAGGTGTCGATCCCTTGGCCGGTCAACGCCGAGACCGCGACGACGCCGTCACGACGCGCGGCGATCGTGTGATGAGCATCGTCGGCCGGCAACAGATCGATCTTGTTCCAGACATCGATTCGCGGCACCTGTTGGCGCACCCCCAGATCGGCAAGGATCGATTCGACATCTTGCGCCTGCGCCTCGGTTTCGGGGTGGGCGATATCGCGCACATGCAGGATCAGATCGGCTTCCAGAACCTCTTCCAGCGTGGCCCGAAACGCCGCGACAAGCTGCGTCGGCAAGTCCGAGATGAAGCCCACGGTATCCGACAGGATCACCTGCAAGCCACCCGGCAATGTGACCGACCGCATCGTCGGGTCGAGGGTTGCGAACAACATGTCCTTCGCCATCACCTCGGCGCCTGTCAACAGGTTGAAAAGCGTCGACTTTCCGGCGTTGGTATAGCCGACAAGCGCAACCACCGGATAGGGCACCTTGCGGCGGGCCTCGCGGTGAAGTTCGCGGGTGCGCGCCACCTTGTCCAGTTGTTTGCGTAGCCGCACGACCTGCGTGTCGATGGCGCGGCGGTCTGCCTCGATCTGGGTTTCGCCCGGCCCCCCGACGAACCCCAGCCCGCCGCGCTGCCGCTCCAGGTGTGTCCAGGCCCGAACCAGGCGCGTGCGCTGATAACTCAGCGCCGCCAGCTCGACCTGCAACACACCCTCGCGGGTGCGCGCCCGGTCAGCGAAGATTTCCAGGATCAACCCGGTCCGGTCCAGAAGCTTTACACCCCATTCCTTTTCCAGGTTGCGCTGCTGCACCGGCGAAACGGGACCGTCGACCAGCACCAGGTCGATCTCGTCC
>JAGRMK010000021.1:0-4798 GCA_020441345.1 Paracoccaceae bacterium | reverse complement strand
TCGATCGCCTCGATCCCCGGCAGCGCCCTGGCAAGCGACAAGGCTTCGGCCAGCGCCGACTCGGCCGCGCGCAGATGATCGGCACCGCGAATATCGGGATGCAGCACCAGCGCGCGCTGTTTGCGCCCGCCACCGGCTCCCCCCAGTTCAGACACCTCCAGCGTCATGATCGACGCCCTCTCGGCTCTGCCTCAGTCCTCACCATTGTAGAGGGAAATCGGTTGCCCCGGCATGATCGTGGAAATGGCATGTTTATAGACCAGTTGGCTCTGCCCCTCGCGCCGCAGCAGAACACAAAAATTGTCGAACCAGGTGATCACGCCCAGCAATTTGACACCATTGATGAGAAAAATCGTTACCGGCACCTTGTTCTTTCGAACATGGTTCAGGAATGCGTCCTGTAAATTCTGTTTATCCACGGCCATTGTATTTACCTTTTTTTATCGGCCCACGCTGCAAGATGCAGGCGTAGTCTCCCCCTGACGGTCGAGTATGAAGGGAGGTCCACCAAGTTTCTAGACCAAAATAGCGCCAAATCAGCGGGCTACCGGCCTTTTCGCAGCGATGCAATCGGTGTTGCGGTGTCTCTCTGCCGCGGGCGGACCTCAATGACGTTGAAGCCGTCCGAGGATCAGCGCCAGAAAGACAAGGATTTCCAGCCGCCCGAGAATCATCGCCACCGCCAGCACCGCGCGCGCCGGTTCCCCCAGCAAGACCCAGTAGAGCGGCAGGTCGCCGGCGACCTGAACCAGCGGGCCGGCGTTCGCCAGCGCCGCGACCGTGAAGATCAGGCTCGTTTCCAGGCTCATGCCGGCAAGCAGCAGCAGGGCCACGACCACAACGCAGGTCAGCGCGAAGACCATCGCGAACAACCACGCCGACCGCGCGCCCGCTGTCGCCAGGAACCGGTCGTATTCGTTGCCGCCGGTCAACATCGACGGGTAGATCATGCGCTCGGCCTCGGCCTTGCCCAGCCGGGTAAGCGCATAGACCCGCAGCAACTTGATCCCGCCGGCCGTTGTCGCCGCCCCTCCGCCCAGCAGCGCCAGCCCCATCAGCACCAGACCGGGCGGGGTCAGGCCCGACCAGATGCGGCTGGCGATCCAGTCCTGGTTGACGAATCCGGTCGTGGTCAGGAACGACAGGCTGGTAAAGGCCGCGCCCCAGGCCGCGCGGCCGATCGCGGGCAGGTTCTCGCCTTCGCGGATCTCGAAAGCCCCGGCCCAATGCCGCGCCAGTACGAAAAGCGACACCAGCGACACGATCAGCAGCGCGGTCATCAGTTCCGGGTCGCGGTGCAGGGGCCGATGTCGCGCGCCATGTCCCGGCAGGAAACGGCGGCTGAGCGCTAGAATCAGAAAGCCGAAAATGACGATCTCGGCGCCCAGACCGACGCCGCCCAAAGCCTCGCGCGGGAGGATGCCGGAGGTCGAGAGTGTGGCCATCGCCTGCATCAGCGCATCGAACCCGGGCACCCCCAACAGCGCCAGCAGGATCCACAGAGCCAGCGTCAAGCCGCTGTAGGCCGGCAAGATCACCGCGCCATGTGCCAGCAAACGGGCCCCGGGGGCGGCGTTGGCCAGCGAGACGCTCAGGGTCGAGCCGGGACTGCGCCGGATCAGCTCGTATCCGCCCAGCCGCAGAGGCGCCAGAAGCGCCGTGGCCGCCGTCAGGATGAACAGCCCGCCCAGCCAGCCGGCCATGCCCCGCCACAGATGGACCGCGGCCGGCACCCGGCGTGGCAGGTCGATCAGCGTCGCGCCGGTTGTGGTGAAGCTGGCGATCATTTCGAACCAGGCATCGACCAGGCGCAGTTGCGGCAGGCTTTCGGCCAATGGAACCGCCATCACCGCCGGGACCAGAAGATAGATCGCGGCCAAGAGCGGGAACAAGCCGTCGCTGCGACTGCGCCGCTGACGCGCGGACATCGCCAGCGCGAGAAAGCTGGCGATCAACGCGCAGGCCAGGCCGGAGTAAAGAAACGCGCGACCGACGGGCGCCTGACCATCGACAAAGGCCTTGGCCGAAGGCACCAGCATCATCAGCCCGGTCGCGCCGACCATCACGACCAGCAGGGGAACCGTGGCCAGCCGCCTGTCCATGTCAGAAATACTCCACCGCCACCTGCAACAGGCGTTCGATTTCCGGCACGTCCTTGCTCAGCGCAAAGATCACCAGAAGATCGCCGACTTCCAGTTCGGTCGAACCGGTCGGCTTGACGAACTGGCCGCGTTTCTTGACCGCACCGACCAGCGCCCCCTCGGGGAAGCCGATATTGCCGATCGCCCGCCCTGCCAGCGGTGAGGTTGACAGAACCTGCGCCTCGATCACCTCGGCTTCTCCGTCACCAATCGTATAGATCGATCGTACACGCCCGTGGCGCACATGCCGCAAGATGGAGCTGACGGTGGTGGCGCGGGGGTTGATATGCGCATCGATCCCCAGGTGATCGAGCAGCGGCACCAGCGAGGGGTCGTTGACCAGGGCAATCGCCAGCTTGCATCCCATCGCCTTGGCGCGCACCGAGGTCAGCAGGTTGGTCTTGTCGTCATCGGTCACTGCCAGCACCGCGTCGGCATTGGCAATCCCGGCCTCGGACAACAGCTCGCTGTCCATCCCGTCGCCATGCAGCACGATGGTCCGTTCCAGCCGGTCTGCGGCCATTTCGGCGCGCGCACGGTCGCGTTCTATGACTTTCACGCGCACCCTTTGCGGCTGGTTTTCCAGATCCGCAGCAACGCTTAAGCCGACATTGCCCGCACCGATGATCACGATGCGCTCCTGCTTGGCCAGCGGCTTGCCAAAGATCGCCAAGGTCCGCGCCAGGTCCGAGCTTTCGGACACGACATAGATGTGATCCCCGTCGAACAACTGGTCGCCGGGCTCGGGGGCGAACATCTTGCCCGCACGTCGCACGCCGACGACAATCGCGCGCAGGCTTGAAAATAGCTCGGTCAACTGGCGCAAGGGCGTGTTCAGAACCGGGCAATCGGCATCCAGCGCGATCCCGGCCAATCGCACGCTGCCATCCAGGAAATCCTGCACGTCGAAAGTCGAGGGCGCGGCGAAGCGGCGCAATGCGGCGCGGGCAACCTCGCGTTCGGGGTTGATGACCACGTCGATCGGCAAATGCTCGCGCCCGAACAGCTCGGCAAATTGCGGTTCCAGATAGGATTGCGCGCGCAGCCGGGCGATCTTGCGGGTTACGTCAAAGACCGAATGCGCGACCTGACAGGTGACCATGTTCACCTCGTCCGAATGGGTCGCGGCGATGATCATGTCGGCCTCGCGCGCGCCCGCCTGTTCCAGCACATCGGGATGCGAGGCAAAGCCAACCACCCCCTGCACCTCCAGGGTGTCGGTCGCGCGGCGCACCAACGCGGGGTTGTGATCGACGATCGACACGTCGTTGGCCTCGCCCGACAATTGCCGCGCGATCTGCCAGCCGACCTGACCCGCACCACAAATGATGACTTTCATTCTGCGCCTACCTTCATTCGTCGTCGCGGTTGCTGCGGCCGCCGGACAGCGCCGCCGTGTTTACGCCCAGAGATTTGAGCTTGCGATGGAGCGCCGAGCGTTCCATGCCGACAAAGGTCGCGGTGCGCGAGATGTTGCCGCCGAACCGGTTGATCTGGGTCAGCAGATACTCGCGTTCGAAAAGCTCGCGCGCCTCGCGCAGCGGCAGCGTCGCCAGCCCTCCGGCCAGCACCACGCGGCCCTCGTCGGCCTCGGCGGCGGATTCGGCCACCAGTTCGCGCGCCTCGACCGGGCCTTGCCCGTCGCCCAGGATCAATGCCCGTTCGATCACATTGCGCAACTGGCGGATGTTGCCGGGCCAGTTCATCGACTGCAATTGTGCCTCTGCGTCCTGCGACAGCTCGCGTTTGCTCAGACCCTGCGTCTGATGCAGCAAGTCGATGAAATGCCGCGCCAACAGCGGAATATCGTCGCGACGGTCCGACAGCGCCGGAACCCCGATGGGCACCACGTTGAGCCGGTCATAGAGTTCCTGGCGGAATGCGCCGGCGGCGATCTCGGCGCGCAGATCGCGGGTCGTCGAGGAAATCACCCGCAGATCGACCTTCACCTTTTCGGCGCCGTCAACCCGGGTAAAGGTCTGGTCCACCAGTACCCGCAGGATCTTGGATTGCGTGCCCAGCGGCATGTCCGCGACCTCATCGAGATACAGGATCCCACCATGTGCCTGCTCCAGCAGACCCGGGATAACGCCGCGCGCGCCGCTTTCCTGGCCAAACAGCACGATTTCCATCTTGTCGGGTTCGATGGCCGCGCAGGACACCGTCACGAAGGGCGCGCTGGCGCGGTTCGACTGGGTGTGGATGAACCGCGCCGCGACCTCTTTGCCCGAGCCCGACGGCCCGGTCAGCAACACCCGCCCGTTCGAGCGGGTCACCTTGCCCAACTGGCTGCGCAAAAGCTTCATCGACTGGCTCTGGCCGATCATCTCGGCCGGGCCCGAGTCGCGTTTGCGCAGCTTGGTATTTTCGCGCCGCAAACGCGAGGTCTCCATCGCTCGCCCGATCACCACGAGCAACTGGTCGATGTTGAACGGTTTTTCGATGAAATCATAGGCACCCTTCTTGATCGCGGCGACCGCGATTTCGATGTTGCCATGGCCCGAGATGATCACCACCGGCACGTCCGGATTGTCGCGCTTGACCTTCTTGAGGATGTCGATCCCGTCCATCTGGCTGTCCTTCAACCAGATGTCGAGGATCAGCAGCGCCGGCGGTTCGGAATTGACCGCCGCCATCGCCTCGTCCGAATTGCCGGC
>JAGRMK010000386.1 GCA_020441345.1 Paracoccaceae bacterium | reverse complement strand
GGTTATGCGATAACACGCGCTGGAACCGGCACGCCGACCGCGTCAAACCCTTGAATACGCGCTTGTAATACCAGATCGCCCCCGGCCTCGGTGAAGCCCGCCCCAAAGCGTGGTGCCGGTCCCGCGCGGCTTTCGATTGACAGCGCCCGGCCTTCGCGGCCAAGGTCGGCGCAGCCGAACCGCCCGGATATCGGATAACCGCCGCCCACGGCGACACGCGCAAGAAAAGGACCGTTGCCATGCCCCACCCCCTCGTGACCCAGGCCGATATCGACGCCTTTCAACGCGATGGCGTGGTGCTGATCCGGGGGTTGTTCGCCGATCACGTCGAGACGATTCGCGCCGGGATCGAGCGCAACCTGCGCGAGCCCGGCCCCTATGCCGCCGAGAATCTGAAACCCGGCGAGGGCGGGCGCTTTTTCGACGACTACTGCAACTGGCAGCGGATCCCCGAATTCGTCGAGGTCATAGAAACCTCGCCCGCCGCCGCCGTGGCCGCCGACCTGATGGCGTCGAAAACCGTGCAGATGTTCCACGATCACGTGCTGATCAAGGAACCGGGCACCAGTAAGGCGACGCCCTGGCACCAGGACGGGCCCTATTATTTCGTCCAGGGCCGACAGACCGTCAGCTTCTGGTCGCCCATGGATCCGGTGACGGACGCGACCCTGCGCTGTGTTGCGGGGTCACACCGCTGGCCACGGCAGGTGCTTCCGACCCGCTGGCTGGCGGAATCCAGCTTTTACCCTGACGATGACACCTACATGCCGGTGCCTGACCCCGACGCCGAAGGGATGCGCGTGCTGGAATGGGCGATGGAGCCGGGCGATGCCGTGGCCTTCGATTATCTGACGTTGCATGGCGCACGCGGCAACAGCACGGACCGGCGCCGGCGGGCGTTCTCGCTGCGACTTCTGGGTGACGACGCGCGTTATGTCGAACGCCCGGGGCGCACCTCGCCGCCGTTCCCGGGACATGACATGAAACCGGGTCAACGGCTGCGCGAGGATTGGTTTCCGATGCTGATCTCGTGACCGGCCGCCCCGAGAAACACTCACTCACGCTCAAGGGGCACCGCACGTCGGTGTCGCTCGAACCTGAATTTTGGGTAGCGTTCCGGGCACTGGCCCGGACGCGCGGCCAGGGGATCAACGAATGCGCAGCCGAGATCGATGCCGCGCGCGGGGATCAGGGGCTGGCCTCTGCGATCCGGCTGGCGATCCTCAGGGATCTGCAGTCGCGGTGATCTACGGGATCAACAGCGACGCGTCGCCGTAGGAAAAGAACCGATACCGCGCCGCGACGGCATGGGCATAGACCTGCCGGATGACCTCTGGCCCCATCAGCGCCGAAACCAGCATCATCAGCGTGGATTTCGGCAGGTGGAAATTGGTCATCAGCCCGTCGATGACCTGGACCGAATAGCCGGGATAAATGAAGATGTCGGTATCGCCCACCCAGGGCTGCACCCTGCCGTCCTGTGCCGCGCTTTCGACCAGACGCAGCGCGGTGGTTCCGACCGCGATCACCCGCCCCCCGGCGGCGCGGGTCCGATTGATTTCATCGGCGGCCTGCGCGGTGACCTCGCCCCATTCGGCGTGCATCTTGTGAGTTGTGACATCCTCGACCTTGACCGGCAGAAAGGTGCCCGCACCGACATGCAACGTCACCTCGGTCATGTCGACCCCGTGCGCGCGCAGGGCGTCCAGCAGCGCGGTGTCAAAATGCAGGCTGGCGGTCGGCGCGGCGACGGCGCCCGAATGCTGGGCAAAGACGGTCTGGTAATCGTCGCGGTCCCGTGCGTCGGCGGCGCGGCGCGACTCGATATAGGGCGGCAGGGGCATCTTGCCGACCACATCGAGCGCAGCGTCGAAGGCCGCGCCCGTCTGGTCGAAATCGAGCACCGCCTCGGCCTCGTCGCGCCTGCGCACCGTGGCGGTCAGTGCGTCTGAAAACACCACCCGGTCCCCAACCGCCAGCTTGCGCAGCGGGCGCGCCAGCACCCGCCAACCGCCACCGGCTTCCGGCCCGATCAGCGTCGCCTCGACCCTGGCGCGTCCCGAACCGTCGCGGGTCTCGCGCACGCGCTCGCCAAACAGCCGCGCCGGGATGACGCGGGTGTTGTTCAGGATCAACCGGTCGCCGGGGCGCAAGATCTCGACCAGATCCGCGACATGACGATCGGCCATCCGGCCCCCCTCGACATGCAGCAGACGCGCCGCCGGACGCGGCCGGATGGGGCGCGTTGCGATCAGCTCTTCGGGCAGGTCGAAATCGAAATCGCTCAGTTTCACGGCAGGCATCCGGTTTTTTTGCGCCCCTGCCCTTTAACCGCGCAGCGGCGCGACTACAACATGAGGCAGGCACAACCCAAGGAGCCCCACGATGACCGAAGGCGAAACCGCCCCCGATTTCACCGCCCCCACCCAGGACGGCGCCGATCTGACCCTGTCGTCGCTGCGCCCGCGTCCGGTGGTCTTGTATTTCTACCCGCGCGACGACACGCCGGGCTGCACGCAAGAAGCCAAGGATTTCACCGAGATGGGTGCGGCGTTCGAGGCCGCCGGCGCGTTGGTCGTCGGCGTCAGCAAGGATACCGTCGCCAAGCATGGCAAATTCGCCACAAAGCACGATCTGGGCGTCACGCTGGTCTCGGATGCCGAGGGCACGATCTGCGAGGATTTCGGCGTCTGGGTCGAAAAGACCATGTATGGCCGGACCTCGATGGGGATCGAGCGTGCAACCTTCCTGATCGATGGCAGCGGCACGATCCGCAAAGTCTGGCGCAAGGTAAAGGTCAAGGGTCACGCCGAGGCCGTGCTCGAGGTAGTGCGCGCACTGTAACCCGCGCCGTGCCACCGCCGCGCCCTTGCTTGCGCGGGCGCGGCGCGGTATCAGACGCCGCAGCCTGCGGGGGCCGGTTCGCCCCCGCCCATCGGTGAATGAGGACGATCCATGCGCGCAGAAACCCAAGCCACCATTGAAGCGATCCGCAAATCGCTGACGCTGCTGGCAAAGCGCATGGACTGGGAAACCGCCAGGCATCGGCTGGAAGAATTCGACGCGATGATCGAAGACCCGAACCTGTGGAATGACCAGGAACGGGCGCAAAAGCTGATGCGCGACCGCCAGCAATTGCTGGAGGCCGTCGGCACCTACGAGTCCATCTCACGCGATCTGTCGGACAATGTCGAACTGATCGAGATGGGCGAGGCCGAGGGCGACAAGGACATCGTGACCGAGGCTGAAACCGCGCTCAAGGCGCTGGCCGAAAAAGCCGCCGCCAAGGAACTGGAGGCGCTGCTGGATGGCGAGGCCGACGGCAACGACACCTATCTGGAAATCAACGCGGGCGCGGGCGGAACGGAAAGCTGCGACTGGGCCTCTATGCTGGCGCGGATGTATGTGCGCTGGGCCGAGAAGAAGGGCTACAAGGTCGAGCTGACTTCGGAAAGCGCCGGCGAAGAGGCGGGGATCAAATCGGCCGCCTACAAGATTTCCGGGCACAATGCCTATGGCTGGCTG
>JAGRMK010000385.1 GCA_020441345.1 Paracoccaceae bacterium | reverse complement strand
TCCGGCGCATAGGCATAGAAATGCCCGAACCCGCCGCCGAGGTAGGGGGCAGAGCCCATCTGCCAGAACAGCCAGTTCATCACCTCGGTGCGCGCGGGGCCCGAAGCGGGCAGGAATTCCTCGAATTTCTCGGCCAGGTGCATCAGGATAGACCCCGATTCGAACACCCGCACGGGGTCCGCCCCGCTGCGGTCCATCAAGGCCGGGATCTTCGAATTCGGGTTGATCTCGACAAAGCCGGACCCGAACTGGTCGCCATCTCCAATGTTGATGATCCAGGCGTCGTATTCCGCGCCCTTGTGACCCAGTGCCAACAGCTCTTCGAGCATGATCGTGACCTTCACCCCGTTCGGCGTGCCCAGCGAATAGAGCTGCATCGGGTGTTTGCCGACCGGCAGCGCCTTGTCATGGGTGGGGCCGGCGATGGGGCGGTTGATCGAGGCAAAGCGTCCGCCGCTGGCCTGATCCCAGGTCCAGACTTTGGGCGGAACATAGGCGGTGTTTTCGGGCATGATCGGTCCTTAGGGTTTGGATGGCGCGCGGTGCCAAGAACAACGGGCGACTCGTCGCAAGACTATGGGGCAGAGCCTGGCCAGACACAGGGGGGCAGCGCAAGAAAAAAGGGGCCGGTCGGCGCCGGCCCCCATGAAACACGCCGCAACCGGGCTTACGGGAAGCCGACGCGATCAAAGATATCGGTCGCTTGCCCGGCGTTGATCCCGTAGACCGAGACGTTCACGCCAGAGCTCAGGAATTCGGTGAAGGGCGCCACCGGCCCGGTGATCGCGACCCCCGGAACGATCGGGAACTCGTTGTTGCTGTCGGCAAAGATTTGCTGCGCCTCGTCGGAGACCAGATATTCCAGGAATCGGATCGCGTTGTCGCGGTTGGGGGCATGAGCGGTAACGCCCGCGCCCGAAATGTTCACATGCGCGCCCCGGTTGCCCTGGTTGGGGTAGAAAAAGCTGACGGCTTGCGCCACCGCGGTATCCTCGGGGTTGTCCGATGCGGCCAGCGCCCCCCAGTAATAGGTGTTCGACACCGCGACAGAGCACTCGCCAGCGGCCAGGGCGCGCAACTGGTCGCGGTCGCCGCCTTGCGGCGGGCGGGCGAGATTGTTGGCGACGCCCTGCGCCCAGGCCTCGGCGGCCTCGGCGCCGACCACATCGATCATCTCGGCCATCAGCGAGATGTTGTAGATATTCGACGACGAGCGGATGCAGACCTCGCCCACAAGCCGGGGATCGGCCAGATCCTCGTAATCGTCCAGCCAGTCGGGGCGGCCATCCTCGGTGCGGTAAAAGATCACGCGGGCGCGCGCCGACAGGCCGAACCACAGGTTGTCGGGATGCTGGTAGGCCTCGGGCACGCGGGCTTCCAGAACGGNNGCTGTCGACGGGCTGGAACACGCCCGCCTCGACCGCCTGATGCAGACGCCCGCCGTCAACGGTGATGAACAGGTCGGCGGGGCTGTTGCGCCCCTCGGTTTGCAGGCGCTGCAGCAACTGCTGGTCCGATCCTTCGATCAGGTTGATCCTGATCCCGGTCTGGGCGGTGAAATTCTCGTAGATCCGCAGATCGGCGTCATAGTGGCGCGCCGAATACAGGTTGACCTCTTGCGCCAGGGCGGGCGTGGCGGCGAGCAGTGAAAGCCCGAGCGCAGTTGTGATACGCAACATCGGTGTCTCCGTGTCTTGGGGCCTGCCTGGCGCGTGGCGTCTGGGTTGGCGTTTCGATTCTGTCGCGGGTTTCCGCGGACGGGGACTGAATAGCGCGTCCTTCTAATTCTGACAATAAGAATCGGATAACTGGACAGTGCGCTCGCGATCGGCTAGGGCAGGGCAGAACAGCAGGAATGCGGCATGGCCACAACCGCCCCCCCCCTTGCGGTGCCGACCCGGCGCCGTCGTCTCAGCGCCTGGAGCATCGGCGCGCTGATCATCGGTGCGCTGATCGCGTTGCCGATCGTCGCCGTTCTGGCGCAGGTTCTGGTGCCCTCGGGCGGGGCCTGGTCGCATCTCGCCTCGACGGTTCTGCCGCTCTATCTGCGCAACAGCCTGATGCTGGTGGTGCTGACCGTGGGGCTGGCGACGGCGATGGGCGTGGGCGCCGGCTGGCTGATCGCCGGGTTCGAGTTCAAGGGCCGCGGGTTGCTGCAATGGGCGCTGATGCTGCCGATGACCATGCCCGGCTATGTCATCGCCTATGTCTATTTCGACCGGCTGGCTTATGCCGGGCCGGTGCAGACCGCACTGCGCGAGGTCTTCGGCTGGGGGCGGCATGATTACTGGTTCCCGCAGATCGCCTCGCTGCCCGGGGCGGCGGTGCTGCTGGCGCTGGTTCTTTATCCCTATATCTACCTGCTGACCCGCGCTGCCTTTGCCACGCAGTCGCTGCATCTGATCGAGGCGGCGCGCGCCCTGGGTCACAGCCCGCGCGGCGCGTTCTTTCGTGTGGCGCTGCCGATGGCGCGCCCGGCGATGGTGGCAGGCGCGGCCTTTGTCGCAATGGAGACGCTGGCCGATTACGGCACGGTGCAGCACCTGGGCGTGCAGACCCTGACCACCGGCATCTTTCGCACCTGGTTCGCCCGAGGCGAGCC
>JAGRMK010000384.1 GCA_020441345.1 Paracoccaceae bacterium | reverse complement strand
AGAAACAACAGGTTCGCCAACGGCACCGCCGCACGCGATGAGGCCACCGAGCCCAGCGCCGTGCCCATCAGCACCGCCGGGATCGCCGCCAGCGCGCAGGCCCCGCCAAGCCGGGCATAGGATTCGACCGAAAGCGTGACACCGGCGATCAGCCAGGCCGCCACAAGAACCAGCGCCACCGCGACCAGCACGAAGAGCAGCGCGGCCGCCACCCGTGCGATCCAGGGTGCCGCCGCGTGTCCAGGCAGCGTGCGTTGCCAGACGGTGAACGGGTTTTCGCGGTCCTGCGCCACGGTGACGCCAAACTGGTAGAAGCCGACGCCGACAACCGCGTAGACCGCGAAGGATGCCATCGCATAAGCCCCCATGCCCCCGGCCGCCGCCATGTTGGCCCCGAAGAAACCGTAGAGCATGGCGGGAAACAGCACTGTCGGCACCCAGAACCCCGGCTGACGAAACAGGATACGCAGGATCAGCGCGAGTTCGGCGATCAGGGTGCGGGTCATGGACGGGACTCGTTGCGAATGTGGCCGATGATGTCCTTCAGGTCGAGGGGCCGCACGATCAAATCGGAGAAGTCGATATTTTCAGCGATCATGCGGCGCAGCATCGCATCGGACTGTGGCGTTTCGACCTGCCATCGCCCCGCGTCGAAGGTTGCGCCCAACCAGCCCGGCGGGCTTTTCGTGTCAGGCAGAGCGAATGACAAACGATTCAAACGGGTCCGTGCGCGGATCGCGTCCAGGCCCCCGTCGAGCACGGTTTCACCCTTGTCGATCATCGTGATGCGGTCGCAGATTTCCTCGATCTCGTCCCAATGGTGCGAGGTCAGGACCAACGCGCCGCCCGACCGCACATAGGCCCGCGCAGCGGCGCGAAATCCCTCTTGCGCCGCGCTGTCGAGGCCGGTTGTCGGCTCATCCAGAAACACAAGACGCGGTGCCCCGACAAAGGCCAGCGCCAGCGCCACGCGCCGCACCTCGCCGCCCGAGAACCCGGCCATGCGCCGGTCGATCAGCGCCCCCAGCCCGAAGATCTCTGTCAGGTCCGAGACGGCGCGCGGCGCGTCGTGATGGGCGGCGGCATAGGCCAGGATTTCGCGCGGGGTCAGTTGCTCGGGAAAGCCCGCCGATTGCGGCGTGGCCCCGGCCAGCCGCCGCGCCGGGGCGCTGCCTGCCGGATGACCAAAGATCGACACGCTGCCTGCATCGGGCGGGCGCTGCCCCATCAACAGCGATATCACGGTCGATTTGCCCGCACCATTCGGACCCAGAAGCCCCAGCGCCTCGCCCGCGCTCAGGTCCAGATCGACGCCGGACACCGCCCGCACCGCGCCGAACGTCTTGACCAGACCCCGCGCTTCGATGGGTTTCGTCGTTAAAACCGGTGGCATTCTTCCCCCACCCTTGAGTTTTGCTGAGCGATGGCTATGCAAAGCCCATGACCGCAGCCAAGCCCCCTTTCGTCAACGACAGCACACTCCGCGCGGACAGCACCGTATGGCAATTGGCGTCACGCCAAATGCGCCTTTTCGTGTCCGGATCCCGGTTCTGGGCGATCCTCGGCGCGGTCGGATTTGTCATCGCGTTGGCCGGACCATTCTATACGCTGGAGCGGTTGAGTTTTCCGGCGCGTCTGGTCTACTGGGGGGCGACGGCGCTTGTGTCGGGCGTTCTGATGACCTTCCTGTCAACGCTGATGCGGCGCCTGGCGGTCGAACGGGGGTGGCACTGGGTTCCGGCCTCGCTGGCTACGTCGGCCATCGGGGTATTGCCGATCATGACCTTGATCGCAGTCGCAAACCGGCTGTCGTCGCTCAGCCCGGAACCCTTCGATTTCTGGCATCTGTTTCCCTATGTCGCGATTCCCGTCACGGTGATCACCATGCTGGTCAACGCGCTGATCGACGACCCTGCGCCGCTGGCGGATGAGATCGCAAAAGAGGGAATGACGGCCGATGCCCCCGCCGCGGCGGCAGACCGGACCGACACGGCGCCCGTCGAGGCCGAACCCTCTGTTCTGTTCGCCAAACTGCCAGCCGCGCTGGGTCGCGAGATTGTCGCATTGCAAGCCAGAGACCATTACATCGATGTCACCACGACACTCGGCTCTGCGCTGGTTTTGATGCGCCTGAGCGATGCCGAGCGGGATCTGGCATCGTGGGACGGCATGCGCGTGCATCGATCCTGGTGGGTCAGCCTGGCGCATGTCCAGCAGATCGAAAAAGGCACCAGCGGCCCCGAGTTGCGGTTGAGCACAGGGCAAATCGTGCCGATCTCGCGCAATCAGCGGGCCGCCGTCCGCGACGCGCTGGCCGCGCGGAAAGCCTGACCACAGGGCGTGCACCATGATTGCCACCGCCAATTTCCTTGCACAGCGGCGCGCTTGAGGCCATCAAAGACCCATGACCACGCAACAAGAACCGACCGGACAGACCGAAACCCTGCACCTGCTGCGGGGCTCGCATGACTGGGCGGTGAACCGGTTCGGGCAATACTTGCGGTCCGCCCGGTTCTGGGTGGCGCTGATCGCCTCGATTCTGGTGTCGGCGGTTGCCGGGCCGTTCAATACGTTGGCCTATATGGGATTTGGAACGCGGCTGGTCTATTGGCTGGCCTTGTTGCTGCCCGCGGTCTTTCTGCAATTCTATCTGTCGATGATCTTGCGCGAGTTCGCGCGGCGCACGGATCGCCCCTGGGGGCTGGCGGCGCTGGCTGCGGGCCTACTGGGGGCCGTGGTCATTCTTGGCTGGGTCCAGGTGATTGACGAATTCATCGTGCTCGAAGCCCAGGTTTTCACCTTCTCGCAAGAAGCGTTTTTTGTGATCACCGTGGTGGTGTCGATGACCATGCTGATCAACGCCTTCATGCCGACGTTGCAACCGCTCTGGGGAATGCGGCGGCGCGCAAGGCGCCTGCCGGCGATCGCGGCGGCGCTGCCCGATACCAGCCTGTCGCCCTTTTTCGATCGGCTGCCAGCCGATCTGGGCCGGGACGTGATCTGCATTCGCGCCGCCAACCACCATATCGAAGTGACGACCACGCGCGGGCATGCCCGCGTGCTGATGCGGCTGGCCGATGCCGAAGCCGATCTGGCCGATCTGCCCGGCATGCGGGTGCATCGCAGCTGGTGGGTCAATCTGGGTCAGGTCGCCACGACCGAGTCGCGTCAGGGTGGGCTGGATCTGATCCTTACATCGGGCACACGGGTGCCTGTCAGCCGCGCGCTGCGCGCGGCGGTGCAGGCACGTCTGGAGTTGACGGACCAACGCTAGGTCTTATTCAAGCCGCGCGGGGAACCCCTCGGCGCGCAGGTCGGTGCCCAGCACGTCTTCCAGCAATTTGACGATCTGCGTGGATTGCGCCCCGCCGCCATAGGCCGCGCGCCCCTTGACGAAGGTCTGGTTGGTCAACCCGGCCAGATCCATCGGCACCCCGTATTCGCGCCCGAAATCCATCGCAAACCCCAGATCCTTGAGCGCGAGATCCATTGTGAAGGCGATGTCGTAGCTGCCGTTCAGGATCAACTGCCCCTCGGTTTCATGCACGAAACTGCTGCCTGACGATGCGGCAATCGCCTGCCAGGCGGTTTTCAGATCCACCCCCCCGCGTTTGGCCAGCATCAAGGCCTCGCCGTCGGCGACCAGGTGGATGAAGGCCAACATGTTTGTGATCACCTTGATCAACGCCGCCGAGCCGATCGGCCCCATCAGGAAGATGCGATTGCCCATCACTTCGAAGGCGGGCTTGTGGCGGTCAAAGATCGCGGCCTCGCCGCCGACAAGCACGGTGATCTCGCCGCGTGCCGCCAGATGAACCCCGCCGGTAACCGGACATTCCAGCACGCCCATGCCGGCCGCCGTGACCCGATCGGCCAGACGCAGGATGTCGGGTCGGCCCAGCGTGGACATTTCGATCCAGTCCGCGCCGGGGCGCATGGCCGGCAGGATCTGATCCAGCACCGCCTCGGACACCGCGGGCGACGGCAGACAGGTGATCACCGCATCGACGCCGTCCACCGCTTGCGCGGCGCTGTCGGCCCAGGTGGCGCCCAACCCGACAAGCCGGGCGCGATGGACGGGGTCGCGATCATACACCGTCACGCCGAAACCGGCCTTGACCAACGACGCCGCCAGATGACCGCCCAGATTTCCCAGACCGATGAACGCATAGCGCATGCGCGTCTCCCTTGTGTGTGTCCGGGTTTACCCTCGCATCCCGGCTTGGCCCGTCGCGCCCGAAAACGACGCCCGGTGTCGCAGGCGGACAGCAACGGCGCATCAGGTCACGGCCGGGTCGTCAGACGCGGGTCATTGGGCGTAAAGCGCGACGCCCGAAACCGGCACCGTCGGCAAGTCGAGGCAAGCGCCAAACACGCCCGCCCAATCCGACGGAAAATCCCCGGTCACGAAGGTCAGCGTGAATTGCCCCCAGTATGTCGATTTGTACCCGTCAGGCCCGGTCATCTGCGTGATGCATTCATCGTCGCCGCCATCAGAGATCCACACTCCGCGATAGGCGCCTCGCCCGCCCATCATGTCGTCTTGCAGACCGGGCACATAGATATGCACCGTGCGGCCATTCTCGGTGTCGTCCAGATAAAGGATGGCGGTCCCCTCGGTGCTATCCATCCAGGCGACTTCACCATAGGCGGTGGACCAGACCTCGTCGGCAAGGCTCGTGGTTGCGAGACCCGTCAGGCCCATGAGGGTGGCGGCAAAAAGGCTTCTGGACATGAGGTTCTCCTGTTGCGTGAACCCAACCATGCCATACAGAGGGCCCCATGCGAAGCAAAACCCGGTGATCGCTGCGGCATGGCGCCACGCGGCTTGCCGCCCCCGACCCGCTGCTCTAAGCAGGAACGCGGACCCCGCGAAAGGCTGTTTCATGCGCATTCTCATAACCAACGACGACGGCATCAACGCCCCCGGCCTCACGGTGATGGAGGCGATCGCAAACGAGATTGCCGGTCCGAACGGCGAAGTCTGGGTCGTGGCTCCGGCGTTCGAGCAATCCGGTGTCGCCCACAAGATCAGCTACACGCACCCGATGATGATCGCCAGGCAAGGCAAGCGCCGTTACGCGGCCGAGGGAAGCCCGGCGGATTGCGTGCTGGCCGGGCTTTACGAGGTGTTGCAGGGGGCAAAGCCGGACCTGGTTCTGTCGGGGGTGAACCGGGGCAACAACGCGGCCGAGAACACGCTCTATTCGGGGACCGTCGGCGCAGCGATGGAGGCCGCGCTGCAAGGGTTGCGCGCGATTGCCCTCTCGCAATACATCGGCCCGCGCACCGAAGACATGTCGGACATGTTCGAACCCGCCATCGAACACGGCGTGGCGCTGGTGCGCAACCTGCTGGACAATGCACTGTGGGAAGACCGGGATTACCGCGTGTTCTACAACGTCAATTTCCCGCCCGTGCCCGCCGCCGAGGTCAAGGGCACGCGGGTCACAGCACAGGGGTTCCGCCGCCACACCTCGTTCGGGGTTGAACCGCATGTCTCGCCTTCGGGGCGCAAGTTCCTGTGGATCAAGGGCGGGCCGCAGCACCTGGCAACGCTGCCCGGCACCGATGCCGCGGCCAATCTCGACGGCTATATCTCGGTCACGCCGCTGCGCTGCGACATGACTGCCCATGACACGCTCGACACCCTCAAGGGCCAGCTTGAATGACAGACGCCGACCGCGCCGAACAGATCATGCGCTTCATCTACGCGCTGCGCTCCAAAGGGGTGACCGATGCGGCGGTGCTGCGGGCGATGGAGCGGATCGACCGCGCGGCCTTTTTGCGCGGCATTTTCGCCGAACGCGCCTATGAGGACACGCCGCTGCCGATCGCCTGCGGTCAAACGATCAGCCAACCGTCTGTGGTGGCCCTGATGACCGAGGCGCTGGAGGTCACGCCGCGCGACAAGGTGCTCGAAGTTGGAACCGGATCCGGGTATCAGGCCGCGATCCTGAGCCAGCTGGCGCGCCGGGTCTATACCGTCGAACGCCACCGCACGCTGGTCGCCGAGGCCCGCGCCGCCTTCAACCGCTTGAACTTGTCCAACATCACCTGCCTGGCGGCCGATGGCTCGTTCGGGCTGCCCGAGCAGGCGCCTTTCGACCGCATCCTCGTCACCGCCGCGGCCGAGGATCCACCCGGCCCCTTGATGCAGCAATTGCGCGTTGGCGGCATCATGGTGGTGCCGGTCGGGCAATCGGATCATGTGCAAAGCCTGATCAAGGTGCGCAGGCTGGAAAAGGGCTATGACTATGAAGAGTTGCGCCCGGTGCGCTTCGTTCCGCTTCTGGAAGGCATGGCGCGCGATTGACCACGCGTCATGCCGCGCGGCGATGGGCGAAAATCCACAACACGTTGTGGTGATGGGGTGTATTGCCCCCGATTATCCGCTATAAATGGGATCAAGGCCGACATGCGGGCAAAAGCGCCGCAGCAGATAATCCGGTTGCGATGGTTCGGGACATGATGAGCAGGGTCAAGATGCAATTGCGTGGAATTGACACGCCGCTTATGGGCGGATGGACACAACGGGCCAGCCTGCTGGCCGGGGTTGCGCTGATCCTCGCGGGGTGTGGCGCCGGATCGAACCTGGATTGGGATCTGCGGCCCTCTGGCCGGTTCTCCACCGCCGCCGCCGCACAGCAGACCACCAGCGCGCGCCCACAGCCCGATGCCCGTGGCGTGATCTCGTATCCCGGCTACCAGGTCGTCGTGGCCGGTCGCGGCGAACAGGTCGGCGCGATTGCCCAGCGCCTGGGCCTCGCGCCCGAAGCGCTGGCGGCCCATAACGCCATCGAGCCGGGCACCGTGATGCGCGGCGGCGAATTGCTGGTTCTACCCAGCCGCGTCGGCAGCGCGGCGGATGCACCCGGAATGATCACCACCACGCCGCTTGCAACGACACCACCCGCCGGACCCGAGCCGCTGCAACATCCGGTGCGCCGCGGCGAAACTGCGTTTTCGATCGCGCGGCTTTACAACGTCACCCCGCGGTCACTGGCCGAATGGAACGGGCTGGACGGCAACATGAGTGTGCGCGAAGGCCAGATCCTGATGATCCCGGTGGCGCAGACGGCTGCGGCCGGGGCACCCCTTTCAGCAACCGGCGTGCCCATGCCGGCCCCGGTCACGCAGCCCGAAACCACCACCCTGCCGGGCGAAGGATCGATGACTCCGGTCCCCCCCTCGGCGACGCAACCCCTGCCCTCGACCACACCCGCCCCAGCCGGACAGGCTGCGGCGGCAGCCACGCCCGCAGCGCCGGTCGCCGATCTGAGCACCCAGCGCACCGAGGGGCCGCGCCTGGCCATGCCGGTGCAGGGCCGGATCATCCGCGCTTACGCGCGCGGGCGCAATGACGGCATCGGCATCGGTGCACCGGTCGGCACAGAGGTGCGAGCCGCAGCGGCAGGCACGGTTGCCGCGATCACCCAGGACACCGATCAGGTGCCGATCCTGGTGATCCGCCATGAAAACAACCTGCTGACTGTCTACGCCAATATCGACGATATCCGGGTCGCCCGTGGCGACCGGATCACGCGCGGGCAGCCCATCGCAACGGTTCGTCAGGGCGACCCGTCGTTCCTGCACTTCGAGGTGCGCGAAGGCTTCGAGAGCGTCGATCCGATGCCTTACCTGCAATAGGGCGACCCGCCCCCCTGGAAGACCCCGCAGTAAAAAAAGGGGGCGTTGCCCCCTCTGCGCTGCGCGCATTCACCCCCAGGATATTTGAAGAGTAAAGACCGGGTCAGAGCACCCGGACCCGGGGCTGGCGCCACCGCTCCGACGGATCCAGGATCGCCTCGTGCAGCGCCCAGACCAACGCATCCAGCCGGTCGGGGCTTCCAGTGCCGCGAAACCCCTGAGCGGTCATCTGCGCCATCTGGTCTTCGAGTAAAGACAAGCCTCGCAAATGTTTGACCCGTCCCTGCTCATATAGCGCCGCGACCGGCTCGGCCCGCGCCGCCTTGCCGCGCGTAGCGTGGCGCGCACGATAGGGAACCAGCGGATCGATCTGGCGCAGCACGCTGCCGACCAGATCGCCGCCCTGATTGACCTCGGCAACCAGCCGGTCGGCATTGTGCCGCCGCATCGCCTCTATTGCCGCATTCGCCCAGTCGGTCGGACTGGCTGCGCGCAGGCTCGCATCNNTCGAGCACATAGGCCCGCCAGTCGGCGACCGGCCCGCGCGTCACCACCCCGACCACCACGATTCCGCACAGATCCGATCCCGCCTTGCCCGTCACCGCCGGATCGAGCGCCACGACCACCCGGTCGAAGGCCGGCGCCGCGTCGATGCGGCAGCCGTCGATCAACGCCTGCGGGAACAGAGTTCCTTCGGCATCCTCGAGCAACACCCCCTCCAGTTCCTGCCGCCCCAACCGCGTCCCGCCATAGCGCGTCTCGACCTCGGCCAGAAAGCTCTCGGCCAACCAGGCGCGATTGGCCAGTGTCGGTGCCTGCGTCAGCACAGTTGACGGGCTGGCCAGCAGCGCTTTCAGAGTGCCCTGGGCGCGCGGAGTCGTCGTCACCACACATCGCGGCGCCTCGCCCAGCCGCAGGGCGAATTGCAGCATGTCCCAGACCTCTTCCGCCTTTTTCCACTTGCCCAGTTCATCGGCCCACGCTGCATCGAATTGCGGCCCGCGCAGGGCCTCGGGCTCTTGCGCCGAAAAACACTGCGCCACCGCGCCATTCGCCCAGACCAGACGCCGACGCGTGGCTTCCCATTTCGGGCGCCGGTCGGGCGGCGAACAGGCCAGGATGCCGCTGTCGCCAAATACCATCACCTCGCGCACCTGATCCAGCGTCTCGCCGACCAGTGCCACGCGCCGCGCCCGCCCCGAATCGCGCGGCCCGGCGCCTTCGACCTGGGCGCGCACCCATTCCGACCCGGCACGCGTCTTGCCCGCGCCGCGCCCCCCCATGCAAACCCAACTGCGCCAATCGCCCCCGGGCGCCACCTGATGCGGCATCGCCCAGAAATCGAACAGCCAGGGCAGAGCGCAGAGCGCCGTATCACTCAACCCCGCCAGGAAGCTCTCGCGCACCGAAGCTGGCGCGCAGGCGATCCATTCGGCGTCGCACCTCGTTTCGGGCTGCATCGAGGTCCAGCTCTCCGGTGCCTTGTTCGCCGCCGGGGTCGAGTTTTTCAAGTTTCGCGCGTTCACTGAACACCGCCTCCAATCCCTTGCGCAAACCCGCAATGGCCGTCGAAAGATCCTTCGCCGCCCCGAATTTGCCCGCTTTGATATCTGCAATCACGGCATCCAGCGCTTCGCCCGAAGCAAAGAATTGCCGTTCCGCCTGCGCCACCAGATGCCGCAAGTCGCCTTCCCCCTTTCGGAGGTCTTTTTTGTCCATGCGTGTAGCCCGCTGTTTCGCCGCTCCATGCGAGCGAAAAGGAAAAGCGGCCCCGGGTCACCCCGTGCCGCTTGCCCAATTCTTCCAGCTTGCCGAAAACACTACACTCTAGCGTGCGCAAAGTCAATACGATCCCGCATCGCGTGCAAAGACGAAGTCACTAAAACCCTACTGATTTCGGTCAGCCTCGATTTGCCGCCACTGTGCCACGTTGCGGTTGTGTTCGGCCAGAGTGGTCGCAAAGACATGCCCCCCGGTGCCATCTGCCACGAAGAACAGATAATCGGTCTCTTCTGGGTTCAGCACCGCCTCGATGCTCGCCCGCCCCGGATTTGCAATGGGTGTCGGCGGCAATCCATCGATGCGATACGTGTTATAGGGCGTCTCGGCATTCAACTCTGACCGCCGCAGACCACGCCCCAGAATCCGCTGCCCCAGGGTGATGCCATAGATCACGGTCGGGTCGGTCTGCAGCCGCATCGGCGCACGAAGCCGGTTGATGAACACACTGGCCACCACACGGCGTTCATCGGCCACGCCGGTTTCCTTTTCCACGATCGACGCCAGGATCAACGCCTCTTGCGGGGTCTCGAACGGCAAGCCATCCACCCGCGTCTCCCAGGCAGAGGTCAGCGCGACTACCTGCCGCGCCTGCATCTCGCCGATCAACTCTGCGCGGTCGGCACCCCGGCGCACCTCATAGCTTTCGGGCGCTAGCGTGCCCTCGGCGGGAATCTCGGCCACGCTTCCACTAAGGAACTCGGCCGCACCCAAGGCATTCCAGACTTGCCAACTCGTCGCACCCTCGGCGATCGCGATCCGGTAGCGCGTGTCAGGCAAGGCGGCAAATGCCTGATAAGCATCTGGAAAGTCTACCGTTTCCAGAGGCAGCTCCAACACTTCGTCGAACCGGTTGGTCGCGGGATTGAGTTCGCGCACCAGGTATTCGCTGCGCGTTACGCCAACCCGCAGCACGACCTCGGTGCCGCAGGTCGAAGCCCCGCCCCGTGTCACGATATCCAGGATTTCGGTCATCGAGGCCCCGGCCGGAACCAGGTAGGATCCGAACCGCAACTGGCTGTCGCGCCCGTCATACTGCGCCCCAACCCGAAACAGCATCCCGCTGGAAATCGCTCCCTGCTCTTCCAGCGAGCGGGTCACGCCGCGCAGCGTAGCACCTTGGTCCACCCGCAGGCAAATGGCCTCGGCCAGCGGGCCGGGCGCCACGAAGGACCGCTGCGCCATGGCCACCATCCCGGCCAGCACCACCAGCCCGACGATCAGCAGCGTCAGCGCATTCGCCGCGAAATGCTTCCACATCAATCGGCAACCTTTTTCAGGACAAGACTGGCATTGGTGCCGCCAAAGCCGAACGAATTCGACAAGACAACATCAATCTTGCGTTTGCGCGCGACATTCGGCGCCAGGTCCAGCTTCGGCTCGACCGCCGGGTTGTCCAGGTTGNNGTCGGCGGCGCGATCTGGTCGCGGATCGCCAGCACACAGAAAATCGCCTCGACCGCGCCCGCGGCCCCCAAGAGATGCCCGATCGAGGATTTCGTCGATGACATCGTCGCCTTCGACGCCGCATCGCCCAACAACCGCTCGACGGCGCCAAGCTCGATGGTATCCGCCATCGTCGAGGTGCCATGCGCATTGATGTAATCCACCGCACCCGGCTCCAGACCGGCCCGCTTGAGCGCGGCACTCATCGCCCGAAACCCGCCGTCGCCGTCCTCGGCGGGGGCGGTGATGTGATAGGCGTCGCCCGAAAGCCCGTAGCCAACGATTTCGCAATAGATCTTCGCACCACGCGCCTTTGCGTGCTCGTATTCCTCCAGCACCACGACCCCCGCGCCCTCGCCCATCACGAACCCGTCGCGATCCGCGTCATACGGGCGGCTTGCAGTCTGTGGCGCGTCGGCGCGCTTGGTCGACAGCGCCTTGCAGGCGTTGAACCCGGCGATGCCGATTTCGCTGATCGGCGCCTCGGCGCCCCCTGCGACCATCACATCCGCATCGCCCCACTGGATCAACCGCGCGGCATCGCCAATGGCATGCGCGCCGGTCGAGCAGGCCGTCACGACGGCATGGTTCGGCCCCTTGAATCCGTAGCGAATGCTCACCTGACCCGAGATCAGGTTGATCAATGCCCCGGGAATGAAAAACGGCGAGACCCGCTTGGGTCCGCGCTCCTTGATCAAGACCGCGGTCTCGGCAATTGTGGTCAGCCCGCCGATCCCCGCGCCGATCATCACACCGGTGCGCAAGCGGCTGTCCTCATCCTCAGGCGTCCAGCCCGCGTCTTCGACCGCCTGCTGCGCAGCCGCAACGCCGTATAGAATGAAGTCGTCCACCTTGCGGCGTTCTTTCGGCGCCATCCAGTCATCGGGATTGAACGTGCCGTCGCTCCCGTCGCCCAATGGAATCTCGCAGGCATAGGTCGTGACCAGCCCACTCGCGTCGAACCGCGTGATCGGACCCGCGCCCGATTGACCGGCCAACAGCCGTTTCCAGGTTTCTTCGACCCCGCAAGCCAGCGGCGTCACCATTCCCAGACCCGTCACCACGACTCGGCGCATCTGCATTCCTCCCGACTAAAGTCCCAACCAGGGCAGTGCCTGCCTGATACACATTGTTTCCGCGCTGGAAAAGCCCGACCGACGGTCCCGCGATCCCGGCACGACCTGCCCTGACCCCGAAGCGCGACTGGCACTCTTCCCGCTCCCCTGATAAAACCACGACCCTGACCCGGTGCAAGCCCTTGCAATTTCATCTTGCCGGCAAATACTCCGGGGGTGAAGGACCGCAGGTCCGAGGGGGCTGGCCCCCTGCCCGCTATCCACTGACGCGAAACGACGAAAAGGAAATGCCCATGTTCGACCTCAGCGGCAAACGCGCCCTGATCACCGGCGCTTCGGGCGGCATCGGCGCCGCCATTGCCCGCAGCCTGCATGCAGCGGGCGCCACCGTCGGCCTGTCGGGCACCCGCGAGGCGCCCTTGAACGACCTGGCTGCGGAACTCGGCGAGCGTGCGCATGTGTTGCCTTGCAACCTCTCCGACCCCGCCTCGGTCGAGGCTCTGCCAAAAGCCGCCATCGCCGCGATGGGCGGGCTGGATATCCTGGTGAACAACGCCGGGATCACCCGCGACCAGATCTTCATGCGGATGTCCGATGATGACTGGGCCTCGGTTCTCGATGTGAACCTGACTTCCACCATGCGCCTGTGCCGCGCGGTCATCCGCCCGATGATGAAAGCGCGCTGGGGCCGCATCGTGAACATCTCGTCGATCGTCGGTGCGACCGGCAACGCCGGTCAGGTCAACTATGCCGCCTCCAAGGCCGGCATGATCGGCCTCACGAAATCCATCGCCGCCGAGGTCGCCTCGCGCGGGATCACCGCCAATGCGGTTGCGCCCGGCTTCATCGCCACGCCGATGACCGACAAGCTGACAGACGAGCAAAAGGACCGCATCAACACCCAGATCCCTGCCGGCCGCATGGGCACTCCCGAAGAAATCGCGGCGGCGGTCCTCTACCTCGCCTCGCCCGAGGCCGCCTATGTCACGGGTGCCACGCTGCACGTAAATGGCGGCATGGCGATGCTCTGACCGGCCCGGTCCGCGGGTCTTGGCCGAACAGCCAGCCGCTCGCCGGGCCGAGGCCTGTCGGCTAACTGGGCCCGTAGATCTGCGGGGAATCAGCCAGGACGGGATGCTCGGATCGGCTCATTCCCTGACCGGTACTCTGCCCTGCCGCGCTGGGCGCAGCAAGGCCCGGACATCGCCGCCGCCAAACGCGCCCGGCGCAAACCTGCGGTAAACCGGCGGAGTCCGGCTTTCTGCCACCGGATTTTTCACCACGCTGCGCGGGACTACTGGACCCGCGCTGCAATGTGTGAAACCGTTTGCCTCTGGGCGCGCTTGTGCTATAGGCGGCGACGATTGAGCCGGGGGTCTGCCCCTGCCGGTCCGGCGTTTCCGTCTATCGGGGGGTTGCAGCCGTCACCGCTTGCGAGAGCAATTCAACATCAGGGCGGTTTCCGCCAAAACGTATACGAGGACTGAACATGAGCGACATCGCGGATCGCGTTAAAAAGATTGTCGTCGAGCATCTCGGCGTCGAGGAAGACAAGATCACCGAGAACGCCTCGTTCATCGACGATCTGGGCGCGGACAGCCTCGACACGGTCGAACTGGTCATGGCGTTCGAAGAAGAATTCGGCATCGAAATCCCTGATGACGCCGCCGAAAACATCCAGTCGTTTGGCGACGCGGTGAGCTTCATCACCAAAGCGGTCTGATCTCGCGCGGTGCCGCACGGCACCGCCGGAACAGCCCGACGTCTTTGGCGCGGTCATCCCGAATTGGGGCGACCGCGCTTTTCTTTGCCGGGGGCTGGCCGTATCAAGACCCCAGCACCGACCGCCGAAAGCCCCATGAGCACATCTGCATCACCTTCCCTGCCTGCGAAACGCCGCGAGAGGCGTCGTGACCGGATCGCGCTGGCGGTTCTGGCACTGCTGTCGCGCCTGCCCTTCGGACTGCGGGTGCGCGTAGCCGGGTGGCTCGGGCAACATCTGGTCGGGCGGCTTTCCCGAATCCGCTCACGGGTGCGCGACTCGATCCGTCATTTCCTGCCTGAGTTGCCCGAAGCCGAGGTGCGGCGCATCGCCGGCGTCGTGCCCGGCAACCTGGCACGCCTGGCGACCGAAGTCCTGTCGCCCGACGATCTGGCCCGCGTCGCCGCCAGCATCCCGCCCCAGGGGCCGGGACTGGCCGCCCTCGAACGCGCCCGCGCAGAGGGGCGCGCGGCAATCCTCGTGTCGGCACATTTTGGCAATTACGACGTGCCGCGCCTGGCACTGAACGCACGCGGCTACCGGATCGGCGGCTATTACAAGGACATTGACAGCCCCGCGCTGAATGCGCGCTACGTGCGCGCCATCGAGGCATCGGGTGCGCCAATGTTCCCCGACACCAGCGAAGGCCTCAAGGGCCTGCTACGGTTCCTGCGCAAGGGCGGCATGTTCGGGATCCTGATCGATCTCGACCGCCCGAACGGGGTGTTGCTCGATTTCCTCGGCCAACCCACGCGCACCGTCCTGTCGATCGCCGAGATGGCGCTGAAATACGATGCGCTCGTGGTGCCGGTGTTCGGCATCCGCACGCCAGAGGCGCCCGGCTTTCGAATCCTGATCGACACGCCCGTTCCGCACGGCGACCCGGCAACCATGACCCAGGCCCTGAACGACAGCTTCGCCGCCCAGGTCCGGGCTCATCCCGAACAATGGGTCTGGTGGCACAACCGCCGCAAAAAGACCCATCCGGGCCGCGACGCCGACCGCTGAGCGCATCGCTTGCCTCCCCGGGTTCGGGCGGCTAGAACCGGCGGCAACCTGGCCAAGGATGCCCGACGGACCCCCGCATGACCGCGCCCCCCCTCAACCGTGCCCCGGATACCGACCGCCTGTCGATGCGGCATTGGGCCGAAGATCGTGCAACCGGTGCGCTGATCGGGCTGATGCGCCGACTGCCCTATCGCTGGCGGGTGCCGGCGATGGGCTGGGTCAGCCGCACCGTCCTTGCCCCCTTGCTGATGAACCGACGCACGCGTGCGAACCTGCGCTACGTCTTTCCCGACCTGCCAAGCGACGAGGTGCGCCGCATCTGCCGTGCGGTCGCCGACAATTTCGGCCGTTCGCTGATCGAGATCCATTCGGGCGCCGAATTCGCGCGATTCGCGGCCTCTTTGCCGATTGGCGGAAAGGGGCTGGCGGCTCTCGATGCTGCCCATGCCGCCCAGAGACCGGTCATTCTCGTATCGGCGCATTTCGGCAATTACGACGCCTGGCGCGCCGGGCTTTCGGCACGCGGGTTTCGCGTCGGCGGGCTTTACATGCCGATGTCCAACCCCGCCGCGAACCGCCGGTATGTCGCAACCATCGAAAGCGTCGCAAAACCTCTGTTTCCGCGCGGGTCCGCGGGCATGGCGGACATGATCCGGTTCCTTCGGTCCGGCGGTATGCTGGGGCTTCTGGGCGATCACCACATGTCGAATGGCGAGGTGATCGATTTTCTGGGAAAACCCGCCCGCACCGCCACCTCGGCGGCCAAGATGGCATTGAAATATAACGCGCTACTGGTGCCGCTTTATGCCACGCGCAACCCGGATGGCCTGACCTTTACCATTGATGTCGAAGAACCCATCCCCCACAGCGACCCGCTGACCATGACCCAGGCGCTGAACGACAGCGCCAGCGCCCGTGTTCGGGCCAATATGGGGCAATGGTTCTGGCTGCATCGGCGCTGGAAACGGGCTGGCGTCAACGACGCCCCCTGACTCACGGCCCCGGCATCCCGCCGCCTTTGCGATCAGCGTAGCCGCGCCGCCGAAACGATTTCGCCTTGGCCGGCTTCCTGAACGATCACCACAACCGGGTCGGTGCCTTCGATCGGGACGGTCATTTCCAGGGGACTCATCATGTCCCAACTGCCTACGGTCTGCCAGCTTGTCACGATATTCGCGTAGCGCGCCGTCCGTCCGGCATTCTCGCCGCCCATGATCTCGACCTCGTCCTCGGGACGATAGCGCACCACTTGCACCGAATAGGTGCCGATCCCGGCGGCTTCCTGCCGCGAGACGGCGCCCGGTATCGACCCGGACTCTGCGGCCTCGGCGGCGCCCATGCTCAGGGTGCCGACCACGGCGTTTGGCATGGCCGACCGCCTCGAGGCCATCGCCACTGGCGGTGGAACATCCTCGATCGCGCGCGCCCTGATCTCCAGCCCGCCGCCATTGACGCGCGCCAGGTCAATCTGAATCTCGACCGGGTCCTGGCGATGCCGGGCGATGGCTTCCATCACCTGCATCACCCGGAACCCTTCCAGAATGTCGAGTCCATTGATCACCACCTGCGGCGTGTAGATCGTCGAATGGCCGTGCCGCCGGGCATAGCGTTGCTGGCGCTGGCCGTGTTCCGGGTCGGCGAAGGAATCGACCCAGCCAATGTAATCCCAGTAATCGACATGCAAAGACAGCGCGATCACGTCCTCGCGCCCCGCCAGCTCCAGCATCATGTCGTCTGCGGGCGGACAGGATGCACAGCCTTGTGCGGTGTAGAGTTCCATCACCACCGGATGATCCTCCGCGCCCGGCACGGCGGTTTGCGCAAGACTTGCACCGGATACCAGCAGCGGCGTCAGGCCCAGCACCGCAGCCGCCAGCCAGCGGCCCGGCACGCCGCGCACAGGCGATTTATCGACCCGAAAATCGGTCTCTTGCCCGCTGCCTGTCCACTCTCGTGCCTTCGGCGCCATGCGCTCACTCCTGTTTCGCCCGCATACTGAACCGGCAAATGCACCCTCATGCAAGGCGCAGCAAGGTCAAGGCTGCGCCGATACACCGTCTTGTGACAGCTTCGCCACGTTGCGAACGGGTTCCAAACGTCTTTTTTTGTGCACAATGGTATACAAAAACCCCGGGCACCCCTTGATCGACAGGGCCAGATGAGGCAAGAGCATGCCAGCCACACCCCTCTTGACCCGAAGGGAGCCTTCTCCATGACCATCATCGTCGGCCACGACAGCGCCAAGACGCGCAAGACCCTCACCGTAGGCGATCAGTCGATTGCATACTATTCGATCCCGACCGCGCAAGCCGCTGGTCTGGGCGATTTCAGCAAACTCCCCGCCGCCCTCAAGGTCGTGCTGGAGAACATGCTGCGCTTCGAGGACGGCGGCTTTACGGTGTCGGTTGACGACATCAAGGCCTTCGCCGAATGGGGCGC
>JAGRMK010000383.1:2571-4671 GCA_020441345.1 Paracoccaceae bacterium | reverse complement strand
CGCACTTCGGCGTCGAAGGTCGCATCGGTAACGGGGATGGTGGGCATGGCTTTCTCCTGAAACGGGGGCGCGGGGGCAAAACGATCTCTGTCTGTGCTTTACCTATGAAGCCGCCAGTTCCGGGTCAAGGGCGGCGCGCGCCAGCGCGGCCTCCACCGCCGCATCTTCCAGTGGCATCAATCGGGCCTCGGCCGTCCACAATAGCGCGGTTTCCACGCGGCGCCCGGGATAAAGGGCGCGCAGCAGATGCGCATAAGCGCCCATTTGCCGCAGCAAGCCTTCGGGCACCTGCGCCTCGTCGCGGGGAACCATGCGATTCGATTTGAAATCGACGGCCAGCACCCGCGTGTCGTCAATCAGCAACCGGTCGATCACCCCCCATAGCGCGCGCCCGCGCCAGTCGCCGCAAACCGCGACCTCGACCAGTGCGCGAGCACCAAACACGGGGTCCAGACCGGGGTTGTCCAGAACCCGTTTCACATCGGCCAGGCAGAGCGCGGCCTCGTCCGGGTCCAGACCGGCAAGCAAGGCCTGCGCACGTGCCGATCGCTGATCGGCGGGCACGGACGGCAGAACCTCCAGCGCCCGGTGAATCGCGCGGCCCCGGGCCAGCGCCACCTCGGTTTCTGCGCCGTCGCCCGGCATTGCCTTGGCCCCGCCCAGCCCCGAGGGCGACAGCGCCCCGCGTAACTCGGGCGGCGCAGGAATCGGCGCCAGAGCCAACGGCGCCAGAGCCAATTCGTCGCCCAGTTCGGCCCGCGCGCCGGTCGCCGCGGGCCAGTCGCCGTGCTCATGCCGCGCGCCCTCGCCCAGCGCGGTCGCCAGCGGCATCTGCGCCAGGGCCTCCATGCCCTTCGCGACCCGGGCATACCAGCTTGTCTCGGCCTCGACATTGCCCGCGCCGGTCACGATCAACCAGCTTTCCGCACGGGTCAGCGCCACATAGAGCAACCGATCGCTTTCCTCGTCGCGCAGCGCGCGCGAGGCCTCATCAGCCTGAATCTGCGCCTCGGTCGCGTTTGCCTTCACAGTGCGCAGGATCGGCACGCCCCCAACCTGGGTGATCGCAGGGCTGCCGGGCGGGTTGCGATACGCGGTGTCGGGCAGGATAACAATCGGCGCCTCAAGCCCCTTTGCGCCATGCACGGTCATCACGCGCACCCGGCGCCCTGCCGATTCGGTCTGTCGCTTGACCTCGGCATCGCTGGCATCCAGCCAGCCCAGAAACCCGTCGAGCGAGGGGATATGCCCCTGCTCATAGCTCAGTGCAAGATCGACGAAGGCCTCCAGGGCCTCGTCCACCTCGGCCCCGAACCGCGCGCGGATCCGGTGCCGGCCGTCATGCCGCGACAGAACGCGCTCGATCAATTCAAAGGGCCGCAGGAAATCGACCTGACCGCGCAGGTCGTCCAGAACGGCACGGGTGTCGTCCGACGCGGGATCGTTGCGCAGCGCCTCCCACAAGAAGCGGTCGCCACGCCCCTGCGCAAGGCGAAACAGCCGGTCCTCGGACCAGCCGAACAGCGGCGAGCGCAGCGCGACCGCCAGCGACAGGTTGTCTTCGGGCAGGGCGAGAAACCGCAGCAGCGCGATCAGGTCCTGCACCGCCAGTTCCTCGCCCAGGGTCAGGCGGTCCGCCCCGGCGATCTCCAGCCCCTGCGCCTTGCAGGCCCGGATCAGCGCATCGAACAACACCGCGCGCCGCCGCACCAGGATCAGGAAATCGCCTTCGTGGACCGGACGAGGGCCCGTGCCGGTGTCGATCTGTTCGCCCCGGTCGATCATCGCGCGAATCTCTTGCGCAATGGTTTGCGCCAGAACGATATCCTCATGCGAGCGCGAGGGCCGGTCGAGCGGATCGTCCCACGGCTGCTTTTCACCGTCGTCCGGCTTTGGCACCGCGGGCCACAGATCGACGCGCCCCGGCTTGGCCATGTGGAACGCCAGATGCTCGGACGCGCCACCCAGCCCGCTCGGACCCAGGTCCAGCGCGAAACACTGATCGACCAGACGCAGGATCGCGTCGGACGAGCGGAACGAATGCTTCAGCTCAGACAGCGCCAGACCCTGCCCTGATTCGGTAAGCCGCCGGTGGAACGC
>JAGRMK010000383.1:0-2523 GCA_020441345.1 Paracoccaceae bacterium | reverse complement strand
GATTGCTTGCGGTCCCCGACCACGAAGATCGTCCGCAAATCCTGCCGGGCGCCCTGCCCGGCCGCGAATTCCTGGGTCAGAAGGTCGATCACTCGCCATTGTTCGGGACTGGTATCCTGCGCCTCGTCGACAAGAATATGATCGATGCCGCCGTCCAGCTTGAACAGCACCCATTGCGCCACGGCCGACACGCCCAACAGGTCACGCGTCAGGCGGATCAGGTCGTCGAAATCCAGCCAGCCGCGCGCCCGCTTGGCATCGTCGAAGGCCGGCAGCCAGAGCCGGGCGAAACGGTGCAGGGTTTCGGTCGCACGCAACGAATCCAGCGCCTGACGCCGCGGCCGCGTGCCTTCGATCCGCTGCGCCAGATCGTCGAGCGCCGCGCAATCGTCTGGCCCGACGGTTGCCTGTGTCGGCTTGGTGATGGCCTTGCCGATCTTGGCGGTGAACGGCCCGGCGGCGGCCTTTTCGCCATAGAGCAGCTTCGTTTCCAGCGCCGCGATCGCACCCGGATCCAGCCGATCGATCTGCGCCAATACCGTCGCCAGCTTGCCGTCGTTCGCGCTTCCGGCCCGCAACCTGGGGATCAGCCGCGCGAACAGATCCAGTTCCCCGCCGTCAAAAGCCTCGGCGACCAGGCGTGTTTCGTCATACCCGCCCGGTAGATCGAACAAGCCCGCAAGATCGGCAGAATCCGGTTGAAAGCCGTCTCTGTGCTTGCCCAAATCCTGCAACAGACGCCCGAATGCCTCTTCGTTGAGGCGGGTCAGCAACGCGGTCAGCACCCCCGCGTGCGGGCCCTGCGCCATGCGGTCCAGAACCTCGGCGCGCAATTGTTGCAGGCTGCGTTCCTCTGCCTCGGCGAAATCCGGCGAAACCCGCGCCTCCAAGGGAAAGCGCCGCAAGACCGCGCTGCAAAACGCGTGGATTGTCTGGATCTTCAAACCGCCAGGTGTTTCGATGGCGCGCGCGAACAGGCGCCGGGCGCGCAGCAACAAATCGGGATCGGCGGCGACATCTTCGCCCAGCGCGCGCAGCGCGGCGATCAACCGGGCGTCAGGCAGCATCGCCCATTCGCCAAGGCGGCGGAACAGGCGGTTCTGCATTTCGCTGGCCGCCGCCTTGGTATAGGTGAGGCAAAGAATGCGCTGCGGCGGCGTTCCCCGCAGCAACAGCCGCGCGACACGGTCGGTCAGAACCTTGGTCTTGCCCGAGCCGGCATTGGCCGACAGCCAGGTCGACAGGCCGGGATCGGCGGCTTCGATCTGGCGCAGCGTTGCCTCATCCATCGCGATCCCCCACGATAAGCGTTTCCGAAACATCCGAGGGTTGCCATTCGCCGCGCCGGGCAAGCGGATGATAGTCGTCAATCCGTGCCTCGCGCTCGACTGACCGCATCGCCGTATATCCCTGGCTGCGCACCCGATAGGCCCGCAACAGCTTTGCCAGTTCGGCGCGATGCCGCGCCAGCGACTCGGTCGAGACATCGGCCTTGGCCTGCTTGAACGCCGAACCAAGCCCGACAAACTCTGCCCCGGCAACCGTCACCGGGCCCAGCGCGCCAAAGGCGCCCTCTTCGGCCATGATTGCCAACAAGATGAGCTGCTTGTTGAAATGCTCCTGTTGGTCCTTTGTCGGCAAGGCGCCGGTCTTGTAGTCGTAAATTCTCACCTGCCCGTCGGGCAACTGGTCGATCCGGTCGGGTTTCCCGGTCAACACAAAGGGCGGATCGGTCAGGGTCAGTCGTTCTTTTTGTTCGGCCACCGCGACATTTGCTTCGAGCTCTGCGTTCCAGGCGACAAAGGCCGCGGCGGTCTGGCGCAAACGTGCAAGCCAGTGCAGCCGCACGGCCTGCCAGGGGCATTCCTCGGTCAGAACCGTCTCTGCGATTGCCAAAAACACATCGACGCTACCCGGTGTGCCCGGCGGATGCGCGCGCACGTATTGGTCAAGCACGCGATGCAGCACCGTGCCCTTGACCCGCGCATCGGGTTCTGGGGCCAGCGGATCGAGGCGGCGCAGCTTCAGGATGTATTCGGCATAGATCGCGTAAGGGTCGCGGACCAGCTTTTCGATCCGCGTCACCGACAGCTCGGTCGGACGTGCGGCGACGGGCGGGGCGGGGGCGGGGCGCGGGTTGCGCCGGCTGGCCTCGGGCGGAACGCCGCTCAGATCCGCATCGAACCGTTGCGCCAAGGTGACCCACTGTTGCCCGCGCGCACGCATCGCGGCCAGAGCCTCTGCTCCTCCCAGGTCGGGCAGACCCGCGATCAGGTTGGTTAAACGGTTGAGCCAGCGCGAGGGCACGGTTTCGGCCTCGGCGTTGCGGGTGGCATGGGCCAGGACCACCTCGGCCGCGCCGACCGCCTGCTGGAAATCATGCGCCGACAGGCCGATCTGGCGTTCGGGCAGCAACAGCCCCGCCGCCAACCGCATCGGGCGATTGAACCAGGGATCGGGCTTTGGTGCAGCAGGCCAGGTGCCTTCGGTCAACCCGCCCAGCACAACCAGATCCGCCCCCTG
>JAGRMK010000382.1 GCA_020441345.1 Paracoccaceae bacterium | reverse complement strand
GGATCATCCCGGCGCGCAGCATCAGGCGATGGCTGACGATCTGCGCCTCGGCGGGGTTTTCTTTGAGAACGGGCAGGAAATAGCGGCTCAGGCGCATGGTTCACCTATCGGATTTCAGTTGCCAAACCTCTAGGCGATTGCGCGTCAGGGAACAAGCGCCCAGCGACATCGCGCCTGCGGCGCCCCCGCGGCGCGAACCGGATCGAGGCCATTGCGTCCCGGTTGCGCAAGGGCGCGCAAAGGCGCGCAAAGGCGCTCAGGCAACGAGTGGACCGCCAGTTGATATGGATCAAGGCGCATATGCGCCTGGGCGCATAATCAAACCCCATGCAAGAGATCCTGACCGCCCTGTCCGACCCGACCCGCCGCGCCGCGCTTGCCCTTCTATGGGATGGCGGAGAGCATTGCGTCTGCGAATTGATGGCGCGCCTCGACGTCAGCCAAAGCCGGATGTCGCGGCACATGAAGGTGCTGCGCGAAGCCGGTCTCGTGCTTGACAGGCGCGATGCGCAATGGGTCCGGTATCGCCAGAACCCGGACCTCGCGCCGGAATTCGTGGCGGTGATCGACGCGGTGCTGATCGCCGAACGCACTATTGAAAGGAAGGTCGCATGACCGTTCAAACGCATGACCCTGCTCCGCATTCCGGCGCGGCCGACTGGCTGTGGTATCTGGGCGTGCTCGTCGCGGGCGTGGCACTCTACCTGCTTTATGGCCAACTGATTCCCATTTCCGAATGGGTGACGGCGCTGTTTCCGGTAGCGCGCGACAGCCACACCGGCGAGGCCATCGCCTTCTTCTTCTACGATGTCCCCAAGGTCTTGCTGCTGCTGACCGGCATCGTGTTCGTCACCGGCGTCTTGCGCAGCTGGTTCAGCCCCGAAAAAACGCGCGCGATCCTGGCGGGCAAGCGTGAGATATGGGGCTATCCGCTGGCGGCCTTGCTGGGGGTGGCAACGCCATTCTGTTCGTGCTCGTCGGTGCCATTGTTTATCGGCTTCGTCTCGGCGGGTATCCCGCTTGGCGTGACCTTTTCGTTCCTGATCGCGGGGCCAATGGTGGGGCCGGTCGGGCTGGGCTTGCTCTATGGCCTTGTCGGGTGGCAAATCGCCACGGTCTATCTTGTCTTTGGGTTCACGATTGCCACCGTGGCCGGGTTCGTGTTGGGCCGAATGGGCCTGGAACGGTATCTTCAGGATTGGGTGCGCGAACTGAACGCAGGCCCATTGGGCGATCTGCCCGAGGAACGGCTGACGCTCGTGGATCGGCTGAAGATCGGGCTGGAGCAGGTGCGCGAGATCGTCGGCAAGGTCTGGATCTGGGTGCTGATCGGCATCGGCATCGGCGCCGCCATTCACGGCTATGTGCCAGAGGCGGTGATGCTGCGGATCATGGGCGGCGAGGCCTGGTGGTCGGTTCCGGCGGCCGTTGTCGTGGGCGTGCCGATGTACACCAATGCGGCAGGTGTCATCCCAATCGTCGAGGCGCTGCTGGGCAAGGGTGCGGCGCTCGGCACGACGTTGGCCTTCATGATGTCGGTGATCGCGCTAAGCCTGCCCGAAATGATCATCCTGAAGCAGGTTCTCACGCTTCGGCTGATCGCGATTTTCATTGCCGTCGTCTCGGCCGGCATTCTCGCCACCGGGTTTCTGTTCAACTTCCTGATGTAAGCGCCCCATCGGGGCGCACCTGGTCGGAAACCACCGGCACATTTGCTTTCGCGACCCTCCGGCACATTTGCTTTCGCGACCCTCCGGGTCGACACCACTCCCTGAAAGGACACACCCATGAAAACCGTCACGGTCTACGGCCCAGGCTGCAAACGCTGCGAAACGACAGAAGCGATGGTCAAGGAGGCCGCCCTCAGGCTCGGCATTCCCGTCGCGGTTGAAAAAGTGACCGACGCGCGATCCATCGCCATGGCCGGGGTCATGTCCACGCCGGGCATCTCGGTCGATGGCAAACTTGTCCATGCCGGCGGTCTGCCGGACGCGGCGAAACTCGACGGATGGCTTCGCGCATGATCCGCGCCCTCGCCGCCGCCGCCCTTCTGGTCGTCCCGACCCTTGCCATTGCCGATACCCTCGACATCCAGCCGGTGACAGATGGCGTCTGGGCCATCGTCGGAGAAAAGGACCAGCGCAGCCCCGAGAACCTGGGCAACAATGCCACTTTCGGGCTGGTTGTCACCGATGCAGGCGCCGTGCTGATCGATCCGGGCGGCTCGTGGCTGGGCGCCGAGGCGTTGCACGCGGCGATCCGAAGCGTGACGGACCGACCCGTGACCCATGTCATCAACACCGGCGGGCAGGATCACCGCTGGCTCGGCAACGGCTATTGGCACGCACAGGGCGCGACGATCATCGCCTCCGAGGCCGCTGTTCAGGATCAGCAAGCCCGCGCCTCGATGCAGATGACCGCCCTGGCGTCGCTGATCGGCGACGCACTGGCTGGAACAGAACCCCGCGTCGCCGATGTGACTTTTTCCGCCGACTACACGCTGGAGATCGGCGGTCTGCGTTTCGAGATCGCTCACCCTGGCCCCGCACACACGCCCGGTGACAGCTTCGTCTGGGTCGCCGCGCGCGATACGGTGTTCACCGGCGATATCGTCTATGTCGAACGGATCCTGGGCGTCGGAGATCAGAGTTCGATCACCCATTGGCCGGCGGCCTATCTCGCGGTCGAGGCAACCGGGGCCGGACATGTCGTGCCGGGCCACGGCGCGCCGACGACGATGGACCGTGCGCATGCCGATACCTATGACTACCTGATGTCGCTGCGCGCGCGGATCGGCGCGCTGCTGGACGAAGGCGGCGATATCATGGCCGCGCCACAGGTTGATCAGTCGGATTTTGCGTATCTGGAACAATTTGACAGCCTCGCCGGTCGCAACGCCCAGACCGCGTTTCAACAGATGGAGTGGGAATGATGCTGGAATACCGCGTTGCCGCCCGCCGCATCGACAGCCACGGCTCCGAGGCCGAGGCGAAGGCGGTGCGCCTCGTGCTCGATACCGATATGGCGGGCCGCGACGATGCGTTCAACCCGGCCGAACTGTTGTTGGCCAGCCTTGCGGCCTGTCTGCTGAAAGGCGCTGAACGGGTGACGCCGATGCTGGGCTTCGATCTGCGCGGCATCGCGGTGACCCTGCATGGCGTCCGCCAGGACAGCCCGCCAAAGATGGTGCGGATCGACTATGAGATCGTGGTCGATACCGACGAGAGTGATCAGCGCCTCGATCTCTTGCACCGCAATCTGCGCAAATACGGCACCATTTCGAACACCTTGGCCGAGACCATCGACATCGCCGGAACGATCCGGCGGAAAGCCTGACCCATGCCCACGATCACGCGCACGACCACGCAGCACCCATGGATCTCGGGCCGGCCTTCCTCTGGTCGGTCGGGCTCAACTCGGCCTATGTGATCGTCGAGGCGGCAGCGGGGTTCCTGACCGGTTCGCTCGCGCTTTTGGCGGATGCCGCCCATAACCTTACCGACGTGGCCGGATTGCTGATTGCCTGGGGGGCGGCGGTTCTGGCCAAACGCGCCGCATCGCGCGCCCATAGCTGGGGGCTGGGCCGGGCGACGATCATGGCCGCTTTGCTGAACGCTCTTGCAATTCTGGTCGGCGTGGGCTGGGTGATCTGGGAGGCCGCGCAGCGCTTCTCCTCGCCGGTCGAGGTGCCGGGGCTGACCATACTGATCGTGGCGTTGCTGGGGATCGGTGTAAACACCGGATCGGCGCTCTTGTTCCTGCGCGCCCAGAAAACCGACCTGAACGCGAAGGGGGCTTTCCTGCATATGGCCGCGGATGCCGCGGTATCGGGCGCGGTCGTGCTGGCCGCGCTGGGGATGCTCGGCACGGGCTGGACGTGGCTCGACCCGGCGGTCGCGATCGCCGTCAGCCTGCTGATTGCCATGACCGCGGCGGGGCTGTTCCGCGAGGCCCTTCATCTCAGCCTGGATGGCGTGCCGATGCAGATCGATCCGGTCGCGGTGGCCGCATGGCTCGGCGGTCAGACCAGCGTGCGCGAGGTGCATGACCTGCATATCTGGGCGCTTTCGACCACCCGCACCGCGCTGACGGTTCATGTGGTGGTCGGCGCGCAAGACATCGACGCCGTGCTGCATCGTCTGTCCGAAGGGCTGGAGCATGACTTTGGTATCGCTCACAGCACAATCCAGATCGAACGCGAACCCTGCAGCACACGCAGCGCTCAAGCCTTCGCGTAAGGGATCGATCGCATCTGGGTGCATGGCTCTGAGGCCCGGCAAAGGAATCATTTACAAAACCGGATTTGTGGTTATTTTGACGCCATGACAACGATCAGCCCCAACGCCCGCGCCCTTGCCGCCCTTGGCCACGATGCCCGCCTGTCGATCTTTCGCCTGCTGGTGAAAGCCGGGGACGACGGGTTGCGGGTCAGCGATATCGGCGATCATCTTGGCATGGCGCCCTCGACGCTCGCGCATCACCTGTCGGCGCTGGTCGATGCCGGGCTGGTGGTGCAGGACAAGCAAGGCCGCGAAGTGTTCAACCGGGTCGATTTCCCGACCGTGCACCGGGTGGTCGGATTTCTGACCTCGGAATGCTGCGCCGGTGTCAGTATCGGCCCATCGGAAGACGCCGCGTGATGCACGCGCATCGTTTTTTTCAACCTGATACAACTACATTACTGGAGGTTTGGTGATGACTGACACGACCCTCGAAACCCCGGGCCTTCGGTCCACTCTCCGCCATCTGTGGCAGGACCAGCGGGTCTGGCTCGCTTCGGCCCTGATCCTCGGGGGGTTGGCGGTGTTCGACTGGCCGCAGGCCACCGAGTCCGCGCTCTTCGCCGGCACGGCGCTGCTGGGAACGGCGCCGTTCCTGATCCTGTCCATCGCCATCGCCGCCTGGGCCGGAGCGACCGGCGCCGACAACCTGATCGCCAGGGCCTTTACCGGCGCGCCGCTGATGATGATCGGGCTGGGCGCGCTGGCGGGCGGTCTCTCGCCCTTTTGCTCATGCGGGGTCATCCCGCTGATCGCGGCGCTGCTGGCAATGGGCGTGCCGCTGTCTGCGGTCATGGCCTTCTGGCTTGCCTCGCCGATCATGGACCCATCCATGTTCGTGCTGACGGCAGGTGTTCTCGACCTCGAGTTCGCGGTGGCCAAGACCATTGCAGCGATCGGCCTTGGTGTCTTTGGCGGGTCCGTCGTGCACATCCTGATGAAAGGCGGCGCCTTCGCCGATCCACTACGCGACGGCGTCGGCAACGGCGGCTGCGGTGGCGCGAAGATCCGCGCGCCCAAGCCCGTTGTCTGGCGCTTCTGGGCCGACACCGATCGCCGGGCGACGTTTGGCAAGACGGCGCTGACGACAACGCTGTTTCTGGCCAAATGGCTGACCCTGGCATTCATTCTCGAAAGCCTCATGGTGGCCTGGATCCCGGCGGAAACCGTCACCGCGGCCTTGGGCGGCGAGGGCCTGATGCCGATCGCGATCGCGACGCTGGTTGGGGTGCCCGCTTACCTCAACGGCTACGCAGCCCTGCCGCTGGTTGGCGGGCTCCTGGATCAGGGCATGGCGCCGGGGGCCGGACTGGCGTTTCTCGTGGCCGGCGGCGTGACGTCGATCCCGGCGGCCATGGCGGTCTGGGCACTTGCCCGGCCACAGGTGTTCGCGCTGTATATCGGGCTGTCGCTGGCCGGGGCGTTTGCGGCGGGGCTGCTGTTCCAGGTCTGGACGGTGCTGGCCTGGTGACGGGTCTCTGTCACGCTGGCTGACTGTCTTGGCATGCCGCGACCCGGGGGCGGTGACGGCCCCGGGATGCCTGAACGAAGATCTGATCAAGCACGGCCAGGGCCGAGGCCGCCCCCCTTGCACCCGCCATCATTCCTTGTGCACCGTGCCCCGCCCGGCTGGGCCCGGACGCTCCACCGGGAGTTTGATCGACGCCTGAAACCCGGACGACGCCCCCGGACGCGGCGATTCCAGGAGCAGCGGGCTTTCGATCCGGTCGGCGATCGCGGCAACAATCGCAAGCCCCAACCCGCTGCCGTCGGTGCTGGCATGCGCCCGCTCGAACCGCGTAGTCAGCCGGTCGAGGGCCGCACGTGGCACCACCAGACCCTCGTTTGCGACGGTCAGGCGGCCGTCGGCAGTCAGCGTCACCTCCACCGGCGCGGTCTGGTCGCCGTGCCGCAAGGCATTTTCCACCAGGTTCCGACACAGGATGCCGAATGCGTCAGGGTCAAGGTCCGACAGGACCGCGGCCTGCGGCAGCGTCAAGACGATGCGCCCCCCCGCCCCGGTGCGTTCGATATCGTCCACAACGATCCGGGCGATGGCCCCCAGATCCGTGCTCTGGTCCGTGCGCAGCCGCCCGCCTTCGGCCCTGGCAAGTTGCATGAGGCGTTCCGATAGCCGCGTCAGCCGTTTGAGCGTGACCTCGATTTCTTCCGCCCGTGCCTTGGCCGCGGGATCCCGTGTCTCTGACCTGAGGCGTTGCGCCTGTGCTATGGCACCCGCCAGCGGTGTTCGCAGCTCATGCGCGGCATTCGCCGCAAAACTGCGCTCGGCCTCGAACG
>JAGRMK010000381.1:1482-1710 GCA_020441345.1 Paracoccaceae bacterium | reverse complement strand
CTTCTTCCACTACTGCGACAATTACCTCGATGCCGTCGATCGCGCCGCCGAGCATTTCGCGCACGGCCCCGACAGCATCGACGCCCGGGCCGCGAAACTGTTGGAACGCCGCGGGGTCGGATTGCAATATTCCGATGATCTATTGCTCAGACGCTACGATGCCCAACGACAGATCCTCACTTTATCAACAAAAGCCTCGGCTGCGACCCGTCGCTTCCAACTGCTTCA
>JAGRMK010000381.1:0-1397 GCA_020441345.1 Paracoccaceae bacterium | reverse complement strand
GGCATCGCCAAGATCGGTCTCGCGAATTATTTCGCCGGCGCGGCGCTGCTGCCTTACCGCACGTTTCTCGCCGCCGCCCAGGAGACGCGTCACGATCTGGAAATGCTGGCCGACCAGTTCGGGGCATCGATCGAGCAGATCGCGCACCGTCTGTCCACCCTGCAACGTCCGGGGGCCAAAGGCGTGCCGTTCTTCTTCGTTCGCGTCGACCAGGCCGGCACCATCACCAAACGCCATTCGGCGACGCGCCTGCAATTCGCGCGCTATGGCGGGGCCTGCCCGCTGTGGAATGTGCACCAGGCCTTTGAGACCCCGGGCCGGTTCCTGCGGCAACTGGCCGAAACGCCCGATGGCGTGCGGTATTTCTGCCTCGCGCGCGACGTGTCGAAACGCGGCGGATCGTTTCGGGCGCCGGTTCGGCGCTATGCGATCGGGCTGGGTTGCGAGATCCGCCATGCCGAAGCATTGACCTATGCCGATGACATGGACCTGAGCAACCCAAGGGCCTTCGAGCCAATCGGGATTTCCTGCCGGATCTGCGCGCGCCCCGATTGCCATCAACGCTCGGTCCCGCCCCTGGAACAGGGGCTGCGGATCGACCACGACCGTCGCGGGGTGCTGCCTTATTCCATCGACGGCCCGAACCCTTGAACGGCAAAACGGGCCGCATCGGCGGCCCGTTGGCAGATCCGGTCCAATCAGAAGACGCGCGGGCTCAGGCGGCCTTGAGCATCTTTGCGATTTCGTCCTTGAGCACCATCCGCTGCTTGCGCAACTCAACCTGATGCGCGTCGGTCATCGGCTCGACGTCGGTCTCGGCGCGGTGAATCTTGCCGTTCACCTCATGGTATTCATCGAACAGTTTCGCAAAATGGGCGTTGGAAGTCTTCAGCGCGTGCATCTTGTCGATGTCGGCGGGAAATTCCTCAGCCAGTTCGTGGGGCGTATGCGACATGCGTGTCTTCTCCGTCTGTATGTCCTGTGTGACGCTAACCGTGCCATAGCGCTGCGCCCTTGATCTGGATCAGAAGCGCAATGCGAAATGCACAATTCCGCGCCGCTTGCGCAAGCGATCAGCGCGCAGCCGGGCGCCATCCCGCAGCGAGGGCCTGGGCGTCCGAACAAAACCAACGCTCACCCCGCGTTACATCGATGCGCGTGTGGTCATAATCGCGTTGACCCGGGCGGTGGTAGATGCGCCCATTGGCGGAAACATTGCCCTTGATCTCGCACCCGGCGGGCGGGGTGTCCGACGACCGTGAAACGTGATCGGCGACGCGGGAGGTGGCACGAAATTCCGCAGGGTCAGTCAGGCCACGCCCGTCGCGTCGCCAGACCCCGCGCCGGGCGTCGCGTGCGCGCACCTCGTGCTGGACATAGACCCGCGAATAGCGCCG
>JAGRMK010000380.1 GCA_020441345.1 Paracoccaceae bacterium | reverse complement strand
GATCTCCAGCGTCCGCCCTGCCTGGCGGATGAGGTCGAGGCAGGCACCGGCTACCTGCGGCTGGCAGCGGATGCAATAGGGATCCTGCACGCGGGTATCGCCGTCGAGATGGCTTTCGCGGATCACGCTGCCGTCCATCAGGGCACGCATCGCCGTTGCCACCTCGATCTGGCCCTTGTGGCCGCGCAGGCTGTGGATCTCGGGTTGCAGGGGCGCGGTGGAGCCCATGATCGCATCGGTCGAAAGGCAACCCGTGACCAGCGCCGCGCGTGCATTGCGCCAGCCGTCGAACAGGCCAACCAGCGCCAGGGCTGTCGAAAACTGTGTGCCATTGATCAAAGCCAGCCCCTCTTTCGGGCCCAGCGTGACCGGGGTCAGCCCGGCGCGTGCCAGCGCCTCGGCGCCCGGCAGGCGCTGACCGTCGTGGAACGCCTCGCCCGCGCCGATCATCACCGCCGCCATATGCGCCAGCGGCGCCAGGTCGCCCGACGCGCCGACCGAGCCCTGCGACGGGATAACCGGGGTGACGCCGCGCTCCAGCATCCCTTCGATCAGCGCGATCACGTCCCAGCGCACACCCGAGGCCCCGCGCCCGAGGCTGAGGAGTTTCAACGCCATCATCAGCCGGGCCGCCGCCAGGTCCAGGGCCTCGCCGACGCCGCAGCAATGGCTGAGGATCAGGTTGCGTTGCAGCGTCTCGGTATCGGCGCTGGCGATCTTGACCGACGCCAGTTTGCCAAAGCCTGTGTTCACGCCATACACTGCATCGGTGCCATTGGCGGCCGCGCGCACGCGCGCTGCGGCGGTATCGACGGCGGAGCGGAATGATGGATCGAGACGCGCCGCATCGCCGTGCCGCCACAGGGTTTCGAGGGCGTCCAGGGTTGTTGATCCGGGGGTCAGTGTCAGCATGGTGTCCCTGCGAAATGGCGGTGAGCTTGGCGGTTGAGGTCAGAATCGAACGCCGCGCCGTGGTGGCTGCTCAAGTGCGGATCAAGCGAATCCATCTTGCGTCTCCTCGATAGGCGCGTCTAATATGTATATACTTATTGAGCAGGTCAACCGGGGTTTTTCATGAGCAGGATCTGGGCCGAGCAGGCTTTGGGCGCGGCGGGCTGGATGACAGATGTCACCGTGACACTGGACGGCACGCGGGTTGCGGCGATCGTGCCGGGCACCCGGCCCAAACCCGGCGACCGGCGCGTCGGGGCCTTGCTGCCAGCCCCGGCCAATCTGCACTCGCATGCCTTCCAACGTGCGATGGCCGGCATGACCGAGCGGCGCGGCGCCGATCCCAGCGACAGTTTCTGGACCTGGCGGCGGCTGATGTTCCGGTTTCTGGACCAGTTGACGCCCGAAGACGTGCAGGCGATCACCGCCTTCGTACAGATGGAAATGCTGGAAGCAGGGTATGGCGCATCGGTCGAATTTCACTATCTGCATCATGCCCCGGGCGGCAAACCCTATGCCGATCTGGCGGAAATGGCGCGTCGCGTCGCGGCGGCGGCAGAGCAGAGCGGTATCGGGCTGACATTGCTGCCGGTGCTCTACCAAGTGGGCGGATGCGACAGGCGCGCGCTTGGGCCCGGGCAGGTACGGTTCGGCAACGAGCCGGACCGTTTTGCACGGCTTGTCGAGGG
>JAGRMK010000379.1:480-1538 GCA_020441345.1 Paracoccaceae bacterium | reverse complement strand
ACAACCTCGCGCGGGGCCCGCCCGGTGGGAACCCCATGCACACCCAGCCCCTCGGCGATGATCTCGGCGATGGTCATGCGGGGACTGAGGCTGCCGAACGGGTCCTGGAACACGATCTGCATCTGGCGTCGGAGGGCGCGCATCGCACCCGACCGCCAACCCGCGATGTTCTGTCCATCGAAATGGATCCCCCCCTGCGAAGCGATCAGCCGCATGACGGCCAGCGCCAGCGTGGTCTTGCCAGACCCGGATTCACCCACGACACCAAGGGTTTCACCCGCGCGCAGGGTTAGCGTTGCGTCGTTGACCGCCTTGATATGGCCTACCGTCTTGCGCAGGAACCCGCGCTGGATTGGAAACCACACACGCAGCGCGTCGGTGCGCAGAACCTCAGGCGCCGTCTCGGGCACCGGGTCTGGCTGGCCATGCGGTTCGGCGGCCAAAAGCTTGCGCGTATACGGGTGCGCCGGGTTGGTGAACACGCGTTCGGTCGGCCCCTGTTCGACGATCTCACCATTTTGCATCACGCAGACCCGGTCGGCGACGCGGCGCACGATGTTCAGGTCATGGGTGATGAAGAGCATCGACATGCCCTCGGCCCGTTTCAGATCGGCCAGCAGTTCCAGGATCTGCGCCTGAATCGTCACATCCAGCGCCGTCGTGGGCTCATCCGCAACCAGCAGCTTGGGCCCATTGGCCAGAGCCATGGCGATCATCACGCGCTGGCGTTGGCCGCCGGACAACTGGTGCGGATAGGCCGCGAGACGCGATTCGGCGTCGCGGATGCCGACCTTTTCCAGCAGTTCGAGCGCCCGCGCGCGCGCCGGGGCGCCGGTCAGGCCCTGGTGCAGGGTCAGGGCCTCGGTGATCTGGCGCTCGACGCTGTGCAGCGGGTTGAGCGAGGTCATCGGTTCCTGAAAGATGAAGCTGATGTCATTGCCGCGCACCCGCCGCAGCTCGGCGGGGTTGGCGCCGATCATTTCGGCCCCCTCGAAGGTGACAGACCCGTCGATCTGCGCGGCATCCGTCAGAAGGCCCACGGTGGACAGCGCCGTCAC
>JAGRMK010000379.1:0-378 GCA_020441345.1 Paracoccaceae bacterium | reverse complement strand
CACAGTCAGATCGGTAACACGCAGCAGGCTCATCGAAAGGTCTTTCTGGGGTCGAAGGCGTCGCGCACCCCCTCGAAGATGAAAACCAGAAGGCTGAGCATGATCGCGAAGGTGAAAAAGGCCGAAAAACCGAGCCACGTGGCTTGCAGGTGTTTCTTGGCCTGCAAGGTCAGTTCACCCAGCGAAGGCGACGAGGACGGCAGGCCAAAGCCCAGGAAATCAAGCGTCGCCAGCCCGCCTATGGCGCCGGTGACGATGAACGGCAGCAAGGTCAGCGTAGCGACCATCGCGTTGGGCAGGACGTGGCGGAACATGATCCGGGCGTTCGACACGCCCAGCGCGCGGGCGGCGCGGACGTATTCGAAGTTGCGCGCGCGC
>JAGRMK010000378.1 GCA_020441345.1 Paracoccaceae bacterium | reverse complement strand
TGGATGCTCAAGGGCGAGAAGCCCAGCGCCGAGGCGGCGAAGTTGGCGGATGTGGATTTCATCCTGCACGCGGAACACGGATCGAACGCGTCGAGCTTTGCGGCGCGGGTCACGGTGGGCACCGATGCAAACCTGCATGGCGCCATGGTCACGGCGTTGAGCACGCTGGCCGGGCCCGCGCATGGCGGGGCGGCCGAGGACGTGATGAAAATGGTACATGAAATCGGCAGCCCGGAACGCGCCGCCGGGTATGTCGCGGCCAGGCGCGCCGCGAAGGAAGCAGTCACCGGGTTCGGGCACCGGGTCTACCGCGCCGAAGACCCGCGTGCGCGCCACATGCGCGAGGGCGTGCGCCAGTTGGGCGAGGAGATGGGCGAACCCGGCTGGTATGCGATCCTGCAGGCCGTGGTCGAGGCGATGCGGCCCTATGCACGCCACGGGCTGAACGTGAATGTCGATTTCTATTCGGGCGTGATCTATCAGTTGCACGGCATCCCGATGGATCTTTATGTGCCGATCTTCGCCATCGGGCGGATGCCCGGCTGGCTGGCGCAATGCCTGGAGCAGCGGCGCGCAAATATCCTGATCCGGCCCCTGACGCTTTACGACGGCCCCGCGCCGCGCGACTGGGTGGCGCTGGCGGATCGCTGAGCGGTCTTGCACATGTGTAGCGCCGCGGCCTATGCAGGGGGCAGAGGGGGCGCTGCCCCCGCCTGCGGCCCCCCGGAGTATTGACCGGCAAGATGAAGGGGCACCGGCGCGAGGGAGAACGGACGTTGGACAGCGGACAATCACAGCCGGTCAGGGCCGCGCTCTGGATGGGCGGGGCGATTGCCTCGTTCACCCTGATGGCTGTGGCGGGGCGCACGGTGCAGGTGGAAATCGCCAGCTACGAGTTGATGTTCTGGCGCTCGCTGGCCGGGATGCTGATCGTGCTGGCCCTGATTCGCTGGCGCACCGGCTCTCTGACCACGATTCGCACCGCGCACTGGCAGTTGCACCTGACGCGCAACGTGTTTCATTTCTTTGGCCAGAACATGTGGTTCTACGGGATCACCGTGATCCCGCTATCGCAACTCGTGGCGCTGGAATTCACCATGCCGATCTGGGTTCTGTTGTTGGCGCCGCTGTTTCTGGGCGAGGCCTTGACCGCGCGCAAGCTGATGGTCGGGGTGGTCGGTTTCATCGGTGTGCTGATCGTGGCGCAGCCGGGTGTGGCGCCGCTGAATTCCGGGCATCTGGCGGGGATCGTGGCGGCGATCGGCTTTGCCATCAACCTGATCTTCACGCGCAAGATCATGCGCCATGACACGGTGCTCTGCGTGCTGTTCTGGATGACCTTCAGCCAGATGCTGATGGGATTGGCGCTGTCGCTTGGGTTCGGGTTCTCGTGGCCCAGCGCGGCGATCCTGCCCTGGCTGGCGGTAGTCGCGATCACCGGGTTGACGGCGCATTTTTCGCTGACCTCGGCGTTGGGCCTGGCGCCGGCAATGCTGGTCGCGCCGATGGAATTCGCGCGTTTGCCGATTATCGCGCTGGTCGGCATGCTGGTATACGCCGAGGCGCTGGACCCGATGGTCTTCCTGGGGGCGGCGGTGATTTTTTCGGCGAATTTCTGGAATTTGCGCAGCAGCACAACCCGCGGTCGCGCCGCCTGACCCCGCGTCATGCTGACGCTGGGTCAAGCCCGCGTCATCTGCACGGGCTGTGCCAAAATCGCTTTGCAGCCATGCCGTCCTGTGCTTAAACCTAGGCCATCGGTTCGCAAGGCGGACTGACACCAACAACTTCTGGGAGGCACTACTCATGGATCGTCGCTCTTTCCTGCGCACCTCGACTGTCGGAGGCGCCGCGGCTGCTGCATCGTCGCTGGCCGCGCCGGCCATCGCGCAAGGCCGCATCACCTGGCGCATGGTCACCACCTGGCCGCGCAACTTCCCCGGTCTGGGCGTCGGCGCGCAGCGTCTGGCGGACCGCATCACCGCTGCCTCGGATGGCGCGCTGACTGTCGAAGTGTATTCGGCCGGCGAACTGGTTCCGCCGCTGCAGTCGCTGGACGCGGTGATCGACGGATCGGCGGAGATGAGCCACGGCGCGGCTTACTATTGGCAGAACAAGTCCGTTGCCCTGTCGTTCTTCACCGGCGTGCCGTTCGGCATGACCTCGCGCGAACTGGCGGCCTGGGTGCGCTACATGGGCGGTCAGGAGCTTTGGGACGAGGTCTATGACCAGTTCGGCGTTCAGGGCTTCCTGTCGGGCGACACCGGCACGCAGGCCGGGGGCTGGTTCAAGAACGAGCTTACCTCGCTGGCCGATATCCAGGGCCTTCGCTTCCGCACCCCGGGTCTGGGCGGTCAGGTCTGGCAGCGCATGGGCGCTTCGGTGACCAACATGGCCGGTGGCGAGATCTTCCAGGCCCTGCAGTCGGGCACGCTGGACGCCGCCGAATTCGTCGGGCCGTTCAACGACCTTGCGCTGGGCTTCTACCAGGTCTGCAACCACTACTATACCTCGTCCTTCAACGAGCCGGGCCTTGCGACCGAACTCGTTGTCGACAAGGCAAAATACCAGGCCCTGCCCGCCAACCTGCAGGCCATCGTCCGCGATTGCGCACAGGCCGAATACGATCAGGTGCCGTCGGACTTCTACGCCAACGATCCGCGCGCCCTGCAGACGCTGGTCAACGACCACGGCGTCACCGTGCACGCCGCATTCCCCGATGACATCCTGGAGGCCGCTGCGAACGCCTCGAAGGAAGTTCTGGCCGGGATCATCAACTCGGATGACGAACTGGTCGCCCGCGTTGCCCGCAGCTTCGTCGATTCCGCCAAGCTGTTGCGCACCCGCACCGAGGTAACCGATCTGGGCTTCATCCAGGCACGTCAGCGGTTCATGGACTACTCGGACCTCTGATCGGCTTGCGCCCTTGACGCGTCCGCCCTCTTGACCGGGCGCGTCAAATCCACGATCCGAACGATCGACCTGGGGGTCCGGTTCGAGCAATCGCCGGACCCCCAGCCTTATCGGCATCCACCGGGGAGGATTTCATGCACGGCCTGTCTCTCATCATGCGCGCGATCAACGGGCTCAATCGCCTGATAGGCAGCGTTTTCTCGTGGCTGGCCTTGGCCATCGTGATCGTCTGTTTCTGGGTGGTGATCGAACGCTATTTCTTTGGCAACACCCGCTTGTGGATGCAGGATCTGTATCCATGGCTGAACGGGGTGATGTTCACCGCCGTCGCGGCCTATGCGCTGCTGCATAACGATCACGTGCGGGTCGATATTTTCTATCGCCCGGCTTCAGACCGGAAAAAGGCCTGGATGGATCTGGTCGGCGTGCTGGTGTTCCTGCTGCCCTTCATGGTCATCGTCTGGACGTACTGCTTTACCTTCGTTGCCCGGTCCTGGGGCCTGCAAGAAGGGTCGGCAAACCCTGGCGGCGCGCCCGGCCTGTTTCTGGTCAAGGCGTTCATCCTGGTGTTTGCCGTCACTGTCGCGCTGCAAGGCGTATCGATGCTGATCCGGTCGATCCTGATCATCGCCGGACGCAAGGATCTGATCCCGGCGAATTACCGCTATGAAGCCCATGTGGAGGCCGTTTGATGGATCTGGTTTTCATCGGAGAGTTGATGGCCGGGACAATGTTCCTGGGCGTCATCGGAATGCTGATGCTGGGGTTCCCGGTCGCCTTCACGCTGGCGGGCACCTCGATCCTGTTCGGGCTCGTCGGCATGTGGCTGGGCGTGTTCGATATCTCGAACATGGGCGCCCTGGCCGGCAAATATACGGGATACATGACCAACGAGGTGCTGGTCGCAGTGCCGTTGTTCATCTTCATGGGCGTGATGCTGGAACGCTCGAACATCGCGGAACAATTGCTGTCCACGATGGGCAAGCTGTTTGGCAACATGCGCGGCGGGCTGGGGATTTCGGTGGTGATCGTGGGCGCGTTGCTGGCGGCCTCGACCGGCGTCGTCGGCGCGACCGTGGTCACGATGGGCCTGATCTCGCTGCCGGCGATGATCAAGGCCGGGTATGATCCCAAACTGGCCTGCGGCACGATCAGCGCCTCGGGCACCCTGGGGCAGATCATCCCACCGTCCACCGTTCTGATCTTCATGGGTGACATGATCGCCGGGATGCACAGCCAGGCGCAGATGCAGATGGGCAATTTCGCGCCCAGCGCGGTCTCGGTCGGCGACCTGTTCGCGGGTGCGTTCCTGCCTGGCCTGCTGCTGGTGGTGGTCTATATCAGCTATATCATCGTCAAGGGCATCGTGGACCCAAAGAGCTGCCCGGCAACCCCTGTGCCGCCTGAGGAACGCAAGGATCTGCCGCGCGAGATCGTCGTCGCTCTGGTGCCGCCGCTGCTGCTGATTGTCGCGGTTCTGGGTTCGATCCTGGGCGGTATTGCCACCCCGACCGAGGCCTCTTCGGTGGGTGCGGTCGGTGCGGCGCTGCTGGCCACGCTGCGCGGCAAGATGTCGTTCGCGATCCTCAAGCACACGGTGCAATCCACGGCAAAGATCACCTCGATGATCTTCATCATCCTGTTCGGCGCCTCGGTGTTCTCGGTGGTGTTCCGGCAGATGGGTGGCGACGACCTGGTGCATGAATTCCTGTCGAACATCCCCGGCGGAGCCACCGGCGCGATGATCGCGGTGATGATCACCATGTTCATCCTGGGCTTTATCCTGGACACCTTCGAAATCATCTTCATCGTGTTGCCGATCACCGCCCCGACCCTGCTGCTGCTGGGCGTCGATCCGGTCTGGCTGGGGGTGATGATCGGTGTGAACCTGCAAACCAGCTTCCTGACACCGCCTTTCGGCTTTGCCTTGTTCTATCTGCGCGGGGTTGCGCCGCCGACGGTGACAACGGGGATGATCTACAAGGGGGCGGTGCCGTTCGTGATCCTGCAAATCACGGTGATCGCGCTGCTGTTCCTGTTCCCGGAGATCGTGACCTGGCTGCCGTCGCTGATCTATTGATCGCGTGACGCGGGCGTCCTGTCTGGTGGACGCCCGCGCTCTCTGCTAACGCAGGGTCATGCTGGCCGTTTTTCTTCAAACCCTTCCGTTCTTTGCAATCATCGGCCTGGGCTATGGCGCCGGGAAGATCGGGTTTTTTCCACCCGAAGCAACCGCATGGCTGACAAGGTTCGTGTTCTATTTCGCGCTGTCGGCGATGCTGTTCAACTTCGCCGCCTCGATGTCGCTTGGCGATATCTTCGAGCCCCGCGCGGCAGCGGCCTATCTCTGGGGCTGCGGCGTGGTCTATGCGATCGCGCTGGCCGTTGGGTTCCTGCGCGGCCGCCCGCTGACCGAGGCGGTGATGGAGGCCCATACCGCCGTGATCGGCAACACCGGGTTCCTGGGCGTGCCGATGCTGGTGCTGCTGCTGGGCGCACAGGCCGCGGGCACCGTGCTGCTGGTTCTGGTGATCGACCTGATCGTGTTTTCCAGCCTGCTGACGATCGTCATCACCCTGGCGCGCGAGGGGCGGCTGTCGTCGAAACTGCCGCGGGTGATCGGTCTGGGGCTGGCAAAGAACCCGATGGTCGCGTCGATGGCACTGGGCCTGGCGTGGTCGGCGACCGGATTGGGTCTGCCCGCCCCGCTGAGCGCCACGCTGAGCCTGCTGGGCGCCGCCGCGACGCCCGGCGCGCTGTTCGCGATCGGTGCCAGTCTGACCAACAACCGCGCCGAGCGTCTGACCGTGGCCGGCTGGCTGAGCTTTGCCAAGCTGGTGCTGCACCCGGCCGCCGTCGGCTTTGCGGCGCTGGCGATCTTCGCCGTGGACCCTTTCGCCGCCGGCGTCTTGATCTGCGCGGCCGCGCTGCCGGTGGCGGGCAATGTCTATATCCTGGCGCAGCATTACGGAATCGCGGTGGCGCGGGTTTCCGCCGCGATCCTGATCTCGACGGTGATCAGCGTGGCCACCTTGCCGGTGGTTATCGCCCAATTCACCGGCTGACTGCGAAAAACCTTTGAAATTGCCCGCGTCGGGACGCTTGCAGGCCCACGACCCCCTCCCTATATAGCCTTTCGAAGCGGGGAAACGCCCTTGTGGGAGCCCCGGTCAATGGGATCGGAACGACGAAGCCTGATGGGATCGCCGTTCCATATTATCGCCGAAGGAAAGAGGTAAGCATCATGGCTAAAGTCATCGGGATTGACCTCGGGACGACAAACAGCTGCGTGGCCATCATGGACGGCTCGCAACCCCGAGTGATCGAGAACGCAGAAGGCGCGCGCACCACGCCGTCCATCGTCG